>DASQDO010000054.1:0-1845 GCA_035634135.1 Actinomycetota bacterium | reverse complement strand
ATGGAAGTGCGCGCGGCAAGCGTCAGGGGAGTGGGCCACCGTCTCAACGGCGAGCCGCGGCAGGACGCGTACGCGATCGGCTTGTCGCCGTGTGGGCGATACATCGCGATGGCGGTCGCCGACGGGACGACGGCCGCGCCGAGGGCGGAGATGGGCGCGTGGGCCGCCGTGCGCGCTGCCGTCTCGCTGGCGGGCAAGCTCGCCAGCGAGGGCAACACGCTGATCCTGGCCGGCAGGGAGGACCTGTTCCATGACGTCGCCGAGGCGATCGAGGTGGTTGGAGCCGTCGAGCTCGACCTGGACGGGCCCGCCGTGGCACGCGAGCTCGCTACCACACTCGTCGTAGCAACCGTCGCCACCGCTCCTCCTCACGACGCTTGGATCGGGCGAATCGGCGACAGCACGGCGATGATCCTTCACGAGGGGAGATGGGAGCGGATCTTCCCTGCAAACGACGGGCTCATCTCCACCTCGGTCACCGACACGCTGCCCGGCCAGCCGCAAGACGTGCAGCAAGAGGTCGTTCGGGTCGGTCCCGGCTCCGCTCTCGTTCTGATGAGTGACGGCATCTCGGGTCCCCTTGGGGACGGGAAGGGCGACGTCGGCGACCTGCTGGCCCAGACCTGGGCCGTCCCGCCGCCTGCGCTGGTGTTCGTCCGCGAGCTCGACTTCGCGCGCAGCACCTGCGACGACGACCGAACGGCGGTGGTCCTGTGGGCCCCGTCGGCTGATCAAGCAGGTCCGAGAGCGGAAGGTCGATAACGGGTGCCGATCGTGCAACTGGCAGACCTCGGACAGCTCGTTCCGCTCGGTAACTCGGCGTCCGGCGGTGGGACCGGCGGACAAGGCGAAGTCTTCGCGCTACCGGACCGTCCGGGTCACGTCGTGAAGCTTTACCAGCCGCAGCAGAGAATCGCCAAGCAGGTGCTCCTCGAGCTCACCGAGTGGCCCCGCAAGCTGGCTCCGGCCGAGCGAAGCTACCTGGACGGAGTCTGCGCGTGGCCGATCGAGCGCGTCGACGATGGTCCGAAGCCGGTCGGCGTGACGATGAAGCGCTTACCGGACCGCTTCTTCCGGCACCTCAGCACCGGGGTATCCCGCCCGCTGGAGCTTCAGTACTTGCTCCGGCCGCGCTCTTGCGTGCGGCTGGGGATCGAGGTCCCCTCCGACGAGCAGCGCCTGACGATCTGCACGAGGTACGCGGAATTCCTGAGCTTTCTACACGCGCACGAGCGGATCTACGGGGACGTCTCGGCTACGAACTGGCTATGGGCCGCTGCGCCGACTCCGGAGATCTTCGTCATCGACTGCGACGCGACGAGGAAAAGAGGTGGAGTTCCCGCAGTCCCCGTGGGGGGCACCCCCGAGTGGATGGATCCGACGGTCCCGTCCTCGGCGCAGGACGTCCATTCGGACCGGCTGTTGCTGTCGATCGCGATCATTCGCATCCTCACCGGAGACCCCCGTCGTGTCTACGACCCGAGCCTCCAGCAGTTCGGGCCCCCGCTTACCCCGGAGATCGTCGATCTCGTCAGGCGAGCCGCCGTCGGGAGCCGCGGGGATCGACCGCCGGCGGGCGATTATGTCCAGGCGCTCACGCGAGCTCTTACCAGTCCCGGCCCCGCCTCGGTGCGCCGCCGGGACACGATTCAGCTTCACCCGAAGGGTGCCTCCACGGGCACGACTCAGGCTCCTCGGACTCGCGGCTCGATCACACTCGGGGGCGGGCGGCCGAAGCCCGCGCAGCCACTGGCCGCGGGCCTGTGGCTCCCCCTTATGATCCTCTTGGCGTGGCTTGCAAGCCGGGCGGCCGCGTGATGAGTGTCCCTGTCCGCAACTTGCTGG
>DASQDO010000053.1:0-2283 GCA_035634135.1 Actinomycetota bacterium | reverse complement strand
CAGCACTTCTCGCGGATGGTCCACGCGCTCGCCGGCATCGGCATCAACACCGGTGAGGACAACTACCTCACGACCGCCGACGCGGTGGACGCGGCCCACACCGTGCTCGCGTCGCAGTTCCTGAACGAACGGCTCGCGCACGCGGCCGGGCTCGCAGAGGAGCAGATGGGCCGCGGGCACGCGTTCGAGATCGACCCGGCGGTGCCGGACCAGATCATGATGGAGCTCGCGCACGCGCAGCTCGTGCGCGAGTGCTTCCCGCGTCATCCGCTCAAGTACATGCCGCCGACCAAGCACATGACCGGCAACGTGTTCCAGGGCTTCCTCTCCGACGGGATGTTCAACCTGATCGGGGCGCTGACCGGGCAGGACATCATCCTGCTCGGGATGATGACCGAGGGGATCCACACGCCGTTCCTGTCGGACCGGGACCTCGCGCTGGAGAACGCGTCGTACGTGTTCGGTGGGGCTTCGGGGCTCGCGGGGGAGCTGCGGTTCGAAGAGGGCGGCGCGGTCGAGCGCAGGGCCGCGCAGGTGCTGGAGGAATGCCGGCAGATGCTGCGCAAGGTCTCCGAGATCGGGATGTTCGAGGCGATCGAGGCGGGGATGTTCGCCGACACGGTGCGAACGCGCGACGGGGGCCGGGGCCTGGACGGTGTGGTGCGCCGGGGGGACGGTTACTTCAACCCGATCGCCGACCTGCTCGAAGAGAGGGTCCGTTCGTGAGCACGGTCAGGCCCTATGGGGACGCCACCGGCGACGGCCAGGTACAGCTGTCGTTCACGCTGCCCTTGGCGGACTCGCCGCGCGCTCATCAAGCGGCTCTGGAGCTCGCCCGGAAGATGGGGTTCGCCCGTCCCCAGCTCGTCCATGCGAAGCCGATGGGCCCGGACTTCACGTTCTTCATCCTCTACGGAGCCACGTCGTTCGACGTCGACCCGGACGAGCTCGAGGTCGAGGAGCGCGACTTCCCGCTCTACTCGTACGCCGAGGTGAACCAGATGATCCGTGAAGGCCTGAAGCGGCAGCTCGTTGTCGTCGGCGCGTGCACGGGGACGGACGCTCACACGGTGGGCCTCGACGCGATCCTGTCGATGAAGGGCTTCGCCGGCGATCACGGGCTCGAGTACTTCCCGGAGATGCGCGTGGTGAACATGGGGGCCCAGGTGACGCCGGACGAGATCGTCTCGACGGTCTCGTCGGAATCGGCGGACGCCGTGCTGATCTCTCAGGTCGTGACGCAGAGGGACGCGCACTTGCTGCACCTCCGCGAAGTACGCGAAGCCCTGGAGGCGGCGAACCTGCGAGACGACCTGATCCTGGTGGGAGGGGGGCCGCGCTTCACGCCGCAGCAAGCCGGCGAGCTGGGCTACGACCGCATCTTCGGCCGCGGCACCTTGCCGAGCGAAGTGGCGAGCTACCTGGCCTGGAGGGCCGTCGCATCGTGAAGAAGAAGGTCGTGTTCGTCTGCGCTCACAACGCCGGGAAGTCGCGCGTCGCCGAGGCTTACCTGCGCGAGATCGCGCGGGCCGGCCTCTGAAGGACTACGGCGAGATCCGCGACGCCATCGCCCAGCGCGTCGCGGATCTCGCCAAACGGCTCGAGGGCTAGGAGGGGCAGCCCAGCCCGTCGCGGTACGACTCGACGACGGTCATCGGCCGGCCCCCGGGCACCTGCCCGTCGCCGGCCATCGCGTCCGCGTACTCCCAGATGACCTCGGTCCAGGCGCCTTGGGGCCTCATCTCCCGGAGGATCGCCCACTCGCGGGAGCCCGCCATCGCCCCGGCGGCCTTCACCTTCTCGGGCGAGTTGCCCTCCAGCCACTGCTCGATCCACTCGCACGCGACCGCCGCCGTCACCCGGGCCCCCAGCTGATAGCGGTCGTTGATCGTCGCGCTCTCCTTCAGGGCGTCCACGTCCACGTCGGGATGCACGTGCACGTCGCTCAACATCTCGTCGACGACCGCGGCTCGCTCGTCGGGAGTGACCGTGTCCGCGGGCAGCGCCGCGAGCCACGTCTCTTCGTCCACCCGGTCGAGGGTCCGGGCGATGGCGCGGTAGGCGTGGACGTTCTCGAACACACCGCGCAGCTCCAGCGAGAGGTCGCCGTCGATCCACAGCGCCGTGAAGTCGGTCGTCCCTTCGTAGCGGAAGAGCTTCCCGTGACGCCGCGCGATCTCGACGTCCCACGTCTCGGCGGCGTCGGCGGCGCGGTCGTCGACGTAGTCCTCGTGCGTCTCGGCGGGCCGCCACGTGAGGTTCACCGCGTTCTCGCCGTTCGTG
>DASQDO010000052.1:0-3359 GCA_035634135.1 Actinomycetota bacterium | reverse complement strand
CAGGCGGTCCGCCGCCTTCGGCGAGGCCTGGGCCGAGCTCGAGCCCGAGCTGCGGCGCAGCCTCGCCTCGGCCCCCGCCAACGTCGTGGACGACGTCTTGCAGGAGACGTCGATAAAGCTGCTGAGGGTCTGGGACTCGATCGACCACGACCGGCCGGCCCTCCCGCTCGCGGTCACGATCGCGCGCAACGCCCTGCGCGACGAGCTGCGGAGGTCCGCGCGCCACTCGCATGCCGAGCTCTGGGAAGAGGCGCGGGTCCGAGACGACCTCGACACCGTGGTGTCCGCCCGCCTCGAGCTGGCGCGTGTCGGATCCGAGCTCACGCGCCTCACGCCGGGCCAGCGGGCCGCGCTCCTGGCCGAGGTCGGGGGCGGGCCGCGGCCGGCCGACACGCCGAGGATCAAGATGCTGCGCTCCCGGGCCCGCGCCCGGCTCCGCGAGCTCGTCGCGCAGGCGGGAGCGTTCGTCACTACCGGTGTCGCACGCTTGCGGACGTCGGCGGGCCGGGCCTTCTCGGGATTGCCGGACGTCGGCATCCTGGCCCAGGCCGTCCTTCTGGCCGTGGTGGCGACCGGCTCTGCGGAGACGATGCAGGAGCGGGACCTCTTGGATCCGGGCCGGCGGGTGGTCGTGGCGGTGGGCGAGACCGGCCGCCGAGAGGCCGCCGCGCCCGTCGCAGGGTCGTCCGAGCGAGCCGGGGGCGGGGTCACCCCGACGGCGCAAGGGACCGGCGTCCCGCTCGAGCCCCGTGTCGTCCGCAGTGACGGCGACGGCCCGTCGCAGCCCGGGCTCCCGACGCCGCCGATCCCGAGGTCGCACGGAAACGCCACCGACGGCGGTTACTTCGGCACCGAGGGCTGGACGCAGGCGGGCGGCGCCGAGACCTCGGCGGCCGGGCACGACGCCGGGTACCGGTACGAGACCGAATGGGAGAGTCCCGGGTGCGTGCAGAGGCTCGCCGAGGGCGAGGCGCCGGGCCGGTGCGACGCCCCCGAGGAGCCTTCGGCTGCGGCCGAGGTCGAGGTCGACGGACGGCGCCACCGGGTGGACACCGACGACCGCCCGCGCTGACGGGCGATTTGCCGGGATCGCCTCAAGTGGGGGCCGCCGGTCATCGACAAAGGGTGTGATGGCCACACGACAGGCGCCGCCGCCACCGCCGCCACCCGTAGCGTCGCGCCACGGCGCCGCGCTCGAAGAGGTCGCGGCGGGGCAGAGGTACCTGATCTTCGCGATCCTCGTCCACATCGGCGCCCTCGTGGCCCGTGCCGCGTCCGACGGCAACTGGCTCGTGTTCGCCCCGATCGCCATAGCGGCGGCTGCGCTCGCGGTCGTCGGCCTGTTGCGGCTCGCGGGCGGGCTCGGGCTCTCCTCGACGACGATCGCGCTCCTGTTCGTCGTCGCGCTGGTCCCGGTCCTCGCCTTCGTGATGCTGGCGATGGTCAACGCGCGGGCGACGAAGGCGCTGCGCGCCGGCGGCTACGAGGTCGGCTTCTTCGGCGCTCGTAAGCCCTAGCCGTCTCAGCGCGGGTCGGGCCCGCGGCCGGTAGCTTCTGCCCCCATGGCGCTACGTGAGGTAAGCCTCGACGAGGTCCGCCGGCTCGCGATCCGGGCACAGCGTCTCGATCGCGCGGTCGCACCGTCGCGCGAGACGATCCTCGATCTCGTCCGCGACCTCGGCTGCGTGCAGATCGACCCGATCTCGGTCGTCGCGCCGACGCAGCACCTGGTGCTCTGGAGCAGGCTCGGGGCATTCGACCGCGCCGACCTCGACGCCCTGCTGTGGGAGGACCGATCGCTCTTCCACTACTGGGCCCACGCCGCGTCGATCGTGCCGACGTCGGACTATCCGATCCACCATCTGATGATGAGGCGCTGGGGCAAGGGGACGGCCAAGTACGAAGAGCGCGTGCGCGAGTGGATGCGCGTGAACCAGTCGATGCGGCGCAAGGTCGTCTCCGAGATCCGCCGGCGCGGCCCCCTGTGCATCTCCGACCTCCGCGACATCACGGGGGAGCGGTGGAAGTCGTCGGGCTGGACGGACGAGCAGGGCGTCGCGCGGATGATCGAGTTCCTCTGGGCGAAGGGCGTCGTGACGATCGCCGGGCGGGCGGGGGCCGCGCGCTTGTGGGACCTCATGGACCGTTGGCTTCCGGAGTGGACGCCGCGCGAGACGTGGCCGGAGCGTCGCGTCGTCGAGGAGTCCGTCCTACGGTCGCTGCGCTCGCTGGGAGTCGCGACGCCGCGTCAGATAAAGGAGCACTTCACTCGTTATCGCTACCCGGGGCTCTCCGACGCGCTGGCGCGGCTCGTGCGACGCGGCCTGGTCGAGGAAGTCGCGGTCGTCGGTGGCGGCGAACGATTGAAGGGTCGCTGGTACGTGAGGGCCGAGGACGCCGCGCTGCTCGACGGCTCGCTCGAAGAAGCGTCGTTCTGCCGCCTGCTCTCGCCGTTCGACAACCTGATCTGCGACCGGGCCCGGACGGAGCTCGTGTGGGGCTTCGAGTACCGCATCGAGATCTACGTCCCGAAGGACAAGCGTCGCTGGGGCTACTACGTGCTGCCGATCCTGTGGGGGGACCGGCTCGTGGGCCGGATCGACTCGGCCGTCGACAGGGGGGCCGGGGTCCTGCGGGTGCTGTCGGTGCACTCGGAGCCGCGTGCGCCGGCGATAGGAGACGAGGTTGCGGGCGCCGTGCGTGACCTCGCGGGCTTCGTGGGGGCCTCGGCGGTGGAGTGGCCCCGGGCGAAGCCCCGCATCTGGGGGAAGTCGCTCACCTAGGCAAGAAATCCCCCGCGGGTGGGCGAACGCTCGTCCCATGAAGAGAGCTCTTGCCCGTCTCGTCCTTGCCGCGCTCGCCGCCGCCTCGGCCCCCGCATTCGGAGACGACCGCTGTGACGCGCCCTGTGTGCGCGTCGTCGTGGACGGCCGCTCCGTCGAGTCGCCGAACGGTCGTTTTCGTCGCGGGCTTCGCCGACGGTCTGCCCCGGTCGCTCGTCGCGCGCCTCGCCCGCGCGGGGCTCACGCGAGTCGTTCCGCTCCGCACGATCGACGCCGCGACCGTCGAGGGCCCCGCCGCCGCGATCGAAGAGATCGCGTCGTGGCGGGTCACGCGCTACGTCGAGCCCGACGACCGCGCTAGCTTCCTCAACTACCAGACGTCCGAGCAGACGGGCGAAGGCGCGGCCAAGGCCGGACGCCGTCCGCTGCCGCACGGGCTGTCGGGCAAGGGCGTGACGGTCGCCGTCGTCGACTCCGGTGTCGACACGCACCACCCGGACCTGCGGGATCGCGTGATCGGACGTCTGACGTTCGAGGCGACGTGGGCTGCCAACGGCGTCGTGGGGCCGGAGCAGC
>DASQDO010000051.1:0-4922 GCA_035634135.1 Actinomycetota bacterium | reverse complement strand
CAGACCAAGACCAAGCTCGGCAACACCGAGATCCGCTCCTTCGTCGAGACCTCGATGAACCAGCGCTTCGCCGAGTTCATGGAGGAGCACCCGTCGGAGGCCCGCGCGATCTGCAACAAGGCCGTCTCCGCGCAGAGAGCTCGTCTCGAAGCGCGCAAGGCGCGCGACCTCGTGCGGCGCAAGTCGCTGCTCGAGTCGTCGACGCTGCCGGGCAAGCTCGCCGACTGCCAGACTCGCGATCCCGAGCAGGCGGAGCTGTTGATCGTCGAGGGCGACTCGGCCGGGGGCAGCGCGAAGCAGGCGCGCCAGCGCGAGTTCCAGGCGATCCTCCCGCTGCGCGGCAAGATCCTGAACGTCGAGCGGGCGCGGCTCGCCAAGATCCTCGAGAACAAGGAGATCCAGGCGATCATCACCGCGATCGGGACCGGGATCGGCGACGAGTTCGACATGACGAAGTGCCGCTACCACAAGATCGTGTCGATGGCCGATGCGGACGTCGACGGCGCGCACATCAAGAGCCTGCTGCTCACGTTCTTCTTCCGTTACATGCGCGACCTGATCGACGCCGGCTACGTGTACGTCGCGCAGCCGCCGCTCTACCGGGTGCCCTACAAGGGCAAGGTGCACTACTTCAAGAACGACGAGCAGCTCGAGGCGTTCAAGGAAGCGAACAACGGCTCCAAGATCGAGGCCTCGCGCTTCAAGGGCCTCGGCGAGATGAACCCGTCCGAGCTGTGGGAGACCACGCTCGACCCCGAGCGCAGGACGCTGCTGCGCGTGACGATGGAAGACGCCGCTCTCGCCGAGGAGATGTTCTCGACGCTGATGGGCGAGGACGTCGAGGCCCGCAAGGGATTCATCCAGCGAAACGCCAAAGACGTGCGTTTCCTAGACATCTAAGAGGCCATGCCTGATCAACCTAGATTCCCCGGTCCCGAGGATCCCTCGATCTCCGACATAACGATCGAGGAAGAGGTCCAGTACTCGTTCCTCGAGTACGCGATGTCCGTCATCGTGTCGCGCGCGTTGCCGGACGTGCGCGACGGGCTGAAGCCGGTGCACCGCCGGATCCTGTACGCCGCCCTCGAAGCCGGCCTGCGCCCCGACCGCCCGTTCCGCAAGTGCGCGGCCCTCGTAGGCGACGTGATGAAGAAGTACCACCCGCACGGCGACCAGTCGATCTACGACGCGCTGGCCCGCCTGGCGCAAGACTTCTCGACGCGGAACCTGCTGATAGACGGGCAGGGCAACTTCGGCTCGATAGACGGCGACGCTCCGGCCGCAATGCGCTACACCGAGTGTCGGCTCTCCAAGCTCTCCATGGAGCTCGTCCGCGACATCGACGAGGAGACCGTCGACTTCGAGCCCAACTACGACGGCTACGAGATCCAGCCCAAGGTCCTCCCCGCCCGGTTCCCCAACCTCCTCGTCAACGGCTCCGGGGGCATCGCCGTCGGCATGGCCACCAACATCCCGCCCCACAACCTCGGCGAGGTCGTCGACGCCGTCGTCGAGGTCCTCGAGAACCCCGAGCTCGGGATGGACAAGGAGAAGATGCTTCCGGCCCTCATGAAGCACATCAAGGGGCCGGACTTTCCGACGGGCGCGACGATCCTCGGGCGTCAGGGGATCGTCGACGCGTACACGACCGGCCGCGGCTCGATCAAGATGCGCGCGGTCTGCGAGGTCGAAGAGGGGCCGCGCGGGAACCCGCGGATCATCGTGACGGAGATCCCCTACCAGGTGAACAAAGCGCGGCTCGCGCAGAAGATCGCCGAGCTCGTCAACGCGAAGGAGAACCGGCTCGAGGGCATCGCCGACCTGCGCGACGAGTCGAGCGAGCGCGGCGGCATGCGCCTCGTGATCGACCTGAAGAAGAGCGCAGTGCCGCAGGTCGTCCTCAACACGCTCTACAAGCGCACACAGCTCCAGGACAACTTCGGCGTGAACATGCTGGCTCTCGTCGACGGCGTCCCTCGCACGCTGAACCTCGCCGAGGTCGTCGAGGCGTACATCACGCACCAGATCGACGTCGTCGTGCGTCGCACGCGCTACCGGCTGCGCAAGGCCGAGGAGCGGTCGCACATCCTCGAAGGGCTCATCATCGCCCTCGACAACATCGACGAGATCGTGGCGCTGATCCGGGCGGCCGCCGACACCGCCGAGGCACGCGACGGGCTCATGGCCCGCTTCGGGCTGACCGAGATCCAGGCGAACCACATCCTGGACATGCCGCTGCGCCGGCTCACCGCGCTCGAGCAGGACAAGATCCGCGAGGAGCATGCCGAGCTCCAGAAGACGATCGCCGACCTGCGCGACATCCTCGCGAACCCGGGCCGCGTGCGCGAGATCATCGCGACCGAGCTCAAGGACGTCCGCAAGCGGTTCGCCGACCCCCGCCGCTCGAAGCTCGTGCCCGACGAGGGCGAGTTCGACATCGAGGACCTGATCGCCGACGAGGACCTCGTCGTCTCGGTCTCGCGCGACGGCTACGTGAAAAGCGTCCCGCTCGACACCTACCGGAAACAGGGCCGCGGGGGCCGCGGGGTCAAGGGCGCGGCTCTCAAGGAAGGCGACATCGTCGAGCACCTCCTCACGACGACCGCGCACGCGTACCTGCTGATGTTCTCGAGCAACGGGCGCGTCTACCGCGTGAAGGCGCACGAGCTCCCCAAGCGCGACCGCACCGCGCGCGGCACCGCGGTCGTCAACGTCGTCCCGATGCGTCCCGAGGACAAGGTCGCCGCGGTCATCGACACCCGCGACTACGAGACGTTCCGCTATCTGCTGATCGCGACCAAGGGCGGCATCGTCAAGAAGACGAAGTTCAGCGAGTACGACTCCTCCCGCCGCGAGGGGATCATCGCCGTCAACCTCAAAGACGGCGACGAGGTCGTCAGGGTCCGGCCCACGTCCGGCAACGACGACGTCCTCGTGATCACGAAGAAGGGCAAGGCCATCCGCTTCTCCGAGTCCGCCGTGCGCTCGATGGGGCGTACGGCCACCGGCGTCATCGGCATCCGCCTCGACGAGGACGACGAGGTCGTCTCGTGCGCCGTGGTGTCGGGTGAGGAGACGAAGGGCGAGCTCCTCGTCGTGACCCAGTTCGGCTACGGCAAGCGCACGAAGCTCTCGGAGTTCCCGCGCAAGGGCCGCGGGGGCAAGGGCGTAATCGCCGCAAAGCTCACGAAACCGCGCGGCCCCCTAGTCGGCGCGGTCATCGTCAACTCGGACGACGAGGTCTTCCTCATCTCGGACGACGGCCAGGTCATCCGCATGCCGGTCAAGACCATCTCGCGTCAGGGCCGTCCCGCGACGGGCGTGCGCGTGATGAACCTCTCGGGCGGCACCTCGGTGTCGGCAGTTGCGCCGGTCGTGAACGAGCCGGACGACGGCCCCGCCCCTCCCGACCAGCCGAAGCTCGGCGAGTGACGTTCGTGTTCGTGCGCCGCGATTCGAACTCCATCCGGCGACGCCGAGTCCAATAGCCCATACTGAAGGCTGTTTTCCGAACGGGGGAGAGCTTTGTCCTCTAGGGAAGAGCGCGAGAGAGGCTGGCACGCGAATCCCGAAGCGGCTACCGCTTCGGGAGGTCACCTCACGCCCGAAACCGTGCCCGCCGACCCCTGGACCGACCCGCTGACGGCTCCACTCCCCTCCGAGCTCGAGCGGCTGGGCTCGGTGTCGTCGCGTGCGCGCACCGATATGTTCCCCCCGTCCGAGCAGACGCTGCGAGAGGAACGTACTCAGCAACCGCCTCAGGTATCGAAGCCGCGCCGGCGCCGCGTCCCCGTACGCCGCGTCAAGCGTCAGCTGAAGCACGTCGACCCGCTGACGGTGCTGAAGCTGTCGGGTTTCTACTGGGCGGTCTTCCTCGTCGTGTGGCTCGTCATCGTCGCGATCCTGTACTCGATCATCGAGGCCGCCGGCTTCTTCGACAGCCTCGAGAAGCTGAACAACGGGTTCGCTCTGGGGTGGGGCAAGCTCGACATCACGCTCGGCCTCGTCGAGAAGTGGGCGTTCCTGGTCGGGATCACGTTCGCGTTGATCACCACGCTCGTGAACGTCTTCCTCGCGTTCCTCTACAACGTGGCGGCCGACCTGATCGGGGGTCTCGAGCTCACGTTCGTCGAGCGCGACACACAGTAGCGAGCACATGCCCACGATCTCGATGCGTGAGGTCACCAAGACCTTTCCCGGCTCGGCCGCGCCCGCCGTCACCGCGCTCTCGCTCGACGTCGAGGCCGGGGAGACCGTCGTCCTCGTCGGACCGTCGGGCTGCGGCAAGACGACGACGATGAAGATGATCAACCGTCTCGAGGAGCCGACCTCCGGCACGATCCTCGTCGGCGGGACCGACGTCATGCAGCAGGACCCGGTCGAGCTGCGCCGCGGCATCGGCTACGTCATCCAGAGCATCGGCCTCATGCCGCACCGGACGGTGGCGGAGAACGTCGCGACGGTGCCAAAGCTCGTCGGGTGGGACGACGCGCGCGCGTCGGCGCGCGTGCGCGAGCTCGCCGAGATGCTCGAGCTCGACCGCGACCTCCTCGACAGGTATCCGAACGCGTTGTCGGGCGGACAGCGGCAGAGGGTGGGGGTCGCCCGCGCGCTCGCCGTCGACCCTCCCGTGATGCTGATGGACGAGCCGTTCGGGGCCGTCGACCCGATCGTGCGCGAGCGTCTCCAGGACCAGTTCCTCGCGATCCAGGCCGAGCTCCGCAAGACGATCGTGTTCGTCACGCACGACGTCGACGAGGCGTTGAAGATGGCCGACCGCATCGCGATCCTGAACAAGGGCGGGATCGTCGAGCAGTTCGCGGCCCCCGCGGAGATCCTGCGCGCCCCCGCGAACGACTTCGTCCGCCGCTTCATCGGCGGCGAGCGGGCGCTGAAGCGGCTGGCGCTGCTGAGCGTGGCCG
>DASQDO010000050.1:0-6236 GCA_035634135.1 Actinomycetota bacterium | reverse complement strand
GCCGTCGTCGAGCACGCGGTCGATCGTCCAGGAGTCCGCGGGGAACTCCCGCAGGCGCCGCGTGACGATCCGCGTCTCACCCCCGGCGGTCACGACGTAGTCGTTGCTCATGCGCCGCCCCCGAGCTCGGGGCGGCGGATGCCGGGCGACGTGTCCGGGCGCAGGGCTTCTCCGCCGAGCGTCCGTCCGGTGTGGTCGCCCGCGGTCCCCGGCGAACGCAGCCCGACGGTCGCGGTCTCGAACGAGATCTCCTTGTGCGTCTTGACGGCCTCGCCGCGGGACGACGTGAGCGCGCCGCGCTCGATCCGGTCGACGATCTCGCCGACGTCCTCGGGCTTCACGTCGTAGAAGTCCTCGTAGTTGACCTGCACCGCGGGCGCGCCGTCGCAAGTGGCGAGGCACTCGGCGGTCTCGAGCGTGCAGCGGCCGTCCGGCGTAGTGCCGCCGACCCCGACGCCGAGCCGTTCCTCGAACGCCTGCACGACCTTGCGCGCACCGCGGTGGGTGCACGAGATGTTCCTGCACACCGAGATCAGGTAGTCGCCGTGGGGATGCTTCTTCAGCATCGTGTAGAAGCTGCCGGACGAGAGCACCTGCGCCGACGTGAGGCCGAGCATGTCCGCGACCTCGCGCATCCCCTGCTCGGTCACGTAGCCCTCGACCGACTGGACGAGGAACAGCAGCGGCAACGTCGCCGAGCGCGAGTTCGGGTACTTGTCGATGATCCGCTGCGCGGTCTCGCGGACCTCGCCCACCAGCACCTGCGGCTCGGTAGTCATCGATCCACTCCCCCCATCACGGGGTCTACGGACGCGATGACCGCGATCAGGTCGGCGACGAGGCCGCCCTCCGCCATGACCGGGATCGACTGCACGTTCACGAACGACGGGTCCCGCACGTGGACGCGGTACGGCGCGGTGCCGCCGTCCGAGACGACGTATGCACCGAGCTCGCCGCGTGACGACTCGACCGCGACGTACGCCTCTCCGGGCGGGACAGTGAAGCCCTGCGTCATCAGCTTGAAGTGGTGGATGACGGCCTCCATCGAACGGTTCAGCTCGGCCCGCGGCGGGGGCGTGAGCTTCGGGTCCATGTTCTTGTGGTCGCCGGCGGGCATCCCGTCGAGCAGCTGCTCGACGAGCCGCACCGACTGACGCATCTCCTCGATCCGGACCTCGTAGCGCGCGTAGACGTCGCCGTCGGACCGCACCGGCACCTCGAAGTCCAGCTCGCCGTAAGCCTCGTACGGCATGTCCCGCCTCAGGTCCCAATCGACGCCGGCGGCCCGCGCTATCGGGCCCGTCGCTCCGACCTGGAGAGCGTCGTCGCGCGAGATGGCGCCGACGCCGCGCGTCCGCTCGAGGAAGATCGGGTTCGTCGACAACAGCTCCTCGTACTCGTCGATGCGCGCCGGCATCATCCGCACGATCGACCGCACGGCACGGTCCCATCCGTCGGGGAGGTCGTCCCACGTGCCCCCCGGCACGAACCAGCTGTTGTTCATGCGGTAGCCGGTCGTCATCTCGAAGAAGTCCGTGATGACCTCGCGCTCGCGGAAGCCGTAGAACATCGCGGAGATCGCGCCCATGTCGAGGCCCTGCGTCCCGAACCACACGAGGTGGCTCTGGATCCGGTTGAGCTCGACCATCATCGTGCGGATCCACTTGCCGCGCGGCGGGACCTCGACACCGAGCAGCTCCTCGACCGCCATGCAGTACGCCTGCTCGTTGAAGAGCTGCGACAGGTAGTCCATGCGCGTCACGCACGTCACGGCCCCGCGCCAGTTGTTGTCCTCGCACTCCTTCTCGATGCCGGTGTGGAGGTAGCCGATGACGGGCTGACACCGGACGACGATCTCGCCGTCGAGCTCGAGCAGCAGCCGGAGGACGCCGTGCGTCGCGGGGTGGACCGGCCCCATGTTGAGGATCATGTGGTCGTCCTCGGCGGACTCGACGTACGCGCCGTGCCCGCGTTCTTCGAGTGCTTCGAGGACGGTCTCGGGCACGCTCACGACGTCTCCGCCTTCGGCCGCGCCTGTCCCAGGTGGTCGACCTCCTGCCGTGCGTCGCCCGAGTCGGGGGCCTGGCCCGGCGCGTCGACCTGCATGACCGGCTGCGGGATCCACTGGATCGGGATCTTGCCGACGCCGTAGTCCTTGCGCAGCGGGTGGCCCTCCCAGTCGTCCGGCATCAGCAGCCGGGAGAGGCCCTCGTGTCCTTCGAAGACGACGCCCATCAGGTCGTAGGCCTCGCGCTCCATGAACGCCGCCTCGGGCCACGTGCCGACGATCGACGGGACCGTCGGGGGCTCGCCCTCGGCCGGGACGTGGATCGTCACGCGCTCCTTGCGCTCGCGGTGGAGCCACTGGGTGACGACCTCGAAGCGCTTGGCCGGGTCGTTGTCCTCTGCGCCGCCGTAGAGGCCGATGGTGTCGAGCCCGCACAGGTCGGCCAGCCACCAACCGTCCCCGGTCAGGGACGCGACCTTCTCCGGCCAGTCGGCCGCGGCCACCCATTCCGCCATCAGACCGCTTGCCTCCCGGCGGTGTACTCGCCGCGCGAGATCTTGTCGTGCAGCAGCATGATCCCGTCCATCAGCATCTCGGGCCGCGGCGGGCAGCCCGGGACGTAGATGTCGACGGGGACGATCTGGTCGACGCCCTGCACGAGCGCATAGTTGTTGAAGACGCCGCCGCTCGACGCGCACACGCCCATCGAGATGACCCACTTCGGCTCGGTCATCTGGTCGTAGATGTGACGCAGGACCGGGGCCATCTTCTGAGAGACCCGGCCCGCGACGATCATCAGGTCCGACTGGCGCGGGGAGCCTCGGAAAGCCTCCATCCCGAAGCGCGCGAGGTCGTGCCGCGGCATCGTCGTGGCCATCATCTCGATCGCGCAGCAGGCGAGGCCGAACGTCGCCGGCCACAGCGACGACTTGCGGGCCCAGTTCACGAGCTTGTCGAGCTGCGTCGTGACGAAGTTCGTGCCGAGGGTGTCGCTCACTCCGCCCATTCGAGGCCCCCCCGCTTCCACACGTACGCGTATGCGGCGAACAGGATCACCATGAACGCGAGCATCTCGATCAGCCCGAACA
Organism: Actinomycetota bacterium; assembly: GCA_035634135.1. Taxonomy (GTDB): domain Bacteria; phylum Actinomycetota; class CADDZG01; order CADDZG01; family WHSQ01; genus JALZEG01. The sequence goes on along the minus strand of DASQDO010000050.1, from coordinate 3,140 downwards.
GCTGGAGCTCGTCGTACGCGACCGCCCACGGGTAGAGGAAGACGGTCTCGATGTCGAAGATGATGAACAGCATCGCGACGAGATAGAACTTGACGGGGAACTTCTCCTTGTCGTCGCCCTCCTCGGGGATGATCCCGCTCTCGTACGGCAGCAGCTTGGCGCGCGTCCACTTGCGCGGCGAGAGCTTCGACGCGGCGACGATCGATGCGATGGCGAACAGCATCGAGAGGATGACGAGGAACAGGATCGGTAGGTAAGCAGGAAGCGTCACGGTTTCCACTCCGCAAGCTTGAGCATCGCCTTCAGGCCTTTTTGCTCTGCATTATGGGCGCGGGAATCCTCGAGGTTGGCCATCAAAGTCAGCGCGAAGCTCATGACGGTCTTCGAGTGCATGCCGAGCGAGACGAGCCTCTCCATCAGCACCGGATGGCCGATGAGCTTGACGAAGCGGCGGCCGAGCCGGAAGTACGGCCCGTACGTCTCGCGCAGCTCCTGCGTGTAGCCGGGCAGCACCGGATTGCTCCCGTTGCGAAGCGCTTCGTCGAGGTGGCGTCCTGCGATCCGGCCGGTCTCGTAGCCGTACGCGATGCCCTCCCCGTTGCAGGGGTTGATCATCCCGGCGGCGTCGCCGGTGAGAAGGAAGCCGGGGCCGTGCGGGGGCCACACGCTGCCGCCCATGAAGAGCCGGCCGGCACGCGGCTTGCTGCACACCGTCTCGTAGTTGACCTCCCACTCCTCCGGGAGATTGCCGACGAAGTTCTTCTGGAGGTCGTGGAGGTTGATGTCGCGCCAGCCGCCGAACGTGGACAGCAGCCCGACGCCGGCATTGACGGTCCCGTCGCCCACCGGGAAGACCCAGCCGTAGCCCGGGAGATTGTCCTTGCCGGAGCGCACGTCGAGGTAGGCCTCGAACCAGCCGGAGCTCTGCATCGGCGACTTGAAGTACTGACGGATCGCGAGGCCCATGGGGTACTCGAGGTTGCGCTCGCGGCCGAGCGAGCGGGCGAACTTCGTGGCCGCGCCCTCGGCGCAGATCACGAACTTGGCCCGGACCTCTTCGTCGAGACCGTCCCGCTTCGCTCTGAAGCCGGCGAGGATCCCCCGCTCGAAGATCGGCTCGTGGACCTGGGTCTTGTAGAGGACCTTGGCCCCCGCGGCCTCGGCGTTGTCGAGCACGATCTGGTCGAGCTCGCGGCGGGGCTTGACGAGGCCGAAGCTCTTGAAGTCGTCGAGCTCGGGGAACGGGAGCTCGAGCGTACGGCCGGCGGCGTGGACCCGCAGGCCCTGGACCCGCTCCCAGCCCTGGAGCTGGTCGCCGAGGCCCATCTCTTCGAGGACCTTGACCGCCCGGGGCGTGAGGCCGTCCCCGCACGTCTTCTCGCGGGGGAAGCTCTTCTTCTCGCAGACCAGGACCGAGTGGCCGCGGGAGGCGAGGTAGTGGGCGGCTGCGGCCCCCGAAGGGCCCCCTCCCACGATTGCGACGTCGACCTCGGCCGACACGGCTCCTCCTCCCTATGCGGCAGGCCGTACCCGCCCCCGGGCGCTTGTGAAAATTTTCACGAGCGTGCCTCCGAGTCTATCCCCGCAGGCGGTACGGGAGAACCGGGAACCCCGCTATTCGGAGACGGCGGTCCCGTTCATGTCCGGGTGGACGTCGCACTGGAAGTAGTACTCGCCCGGCTCGGGGCCCTCGATCTCGTACGTCACCGTGCTCGCCGAGATCTGCTCGCCCTCGAAGATCGCCTCGCCGGCCCCCTCGTCCTGGTAGATCGCGATGTTGTGGGGGGCCGAGTCGGCGTTCTCGAACTCGATCTCGTTCGGCTCGTTGGCGACGAGCGTGATCGTCTCGGTGTCGAACTGGAGGCTCTCGGCGACCACCCTCTCGGTCGGCCCTGCGGGCTGCTCGGCCGGCGCCTCGCCACCCGGCTCGGCCTCCGCCTCGCCGCTGTCGCTCGCAGCGAGGAGGCCGATCGCGATCAGGGGGATCAGCACGTAGGCGAGCAGGAGCATCGGGGCCTTCGGCCGCCCGGCGTTGGCCGCCGTGGCCGCGGGGACGCCCGTGGAGACGAGCTCGTCGATCAGCCGGCGGCGGTCCGCCATCGCCTTCTGGGCGTCGAACTGCGCGTCGGTCCCGACGGAGTCCTCGGGGCGCAGCCTGTTGCCGCTGTCGGTCCCGTGGGTGACACCGGCAGGCCGGGCCTGGGCGGCCGGCTTCGCGGCGGCGGGTGCCGTCGCGACCGCGGCAGCAGCCGCAGGGGCGGCCGCGGGCTGTGGTGCGGGGGCGGTGGTCTCGGTCCCTGCGGCGGGCGCGGGGGCCGGAGCGTCGGGACGCTCGGACTGGGACGCGTCGCCGATGTCGGGCGGCGTGGCCGCGGGCTCTTCGGCGGGCGCCTCTTCGGCTACGGGCTCCGGTTCGGCCTCTGCCTCGGGAGCCGGTGCGGCACCGTCGCCGCCGCCCTCGAACTGGGGCTGCGAGCCGGGCCACCAGCGGGGCTCCTTCGGGTGTGGGGATCCGTGGCGTGCGCGCTGGCGTGCGGCCTTGGCCCGCGCCTCCGCGACGGCCGAGGGGCTCCCCTTCCCCTGCTCCTCCGACAGGACTTCCTGGTAGATCTGTTCGGGGTCCACGAGGCGTAAATCTAACCCCACCGAGACGGGGTCGGGCGTCAGGCGCGGCGCGCGGTCGCGAGATACACGAGCTCTTCGAGCGCGTCCCGCTCCTGCCCGGCCCGGCAGAGGTCGTCGAGGCGCTCCCGGGCGACCGCGACCTGCTCGTCCAGGAGGGCCTCGGTCGCCGCGCGCGCCCCCGACGACTCGAGGAGCGCGCGCAGCCGGGCTATCTCGTCGGCCGTGAGCGCGTCGCCACCCCAGCGAGAGGTGAGGAACGCATGCTCCTCGCCGGAGGCCGCCTCCGCGGCGAACGCGTAGAGGACGTTGCGCTTGCCCTCGACTATGTCGGAGTCCACCGGCTTGCCGACGTGCGAGCGGTCGCCGAACGTCCCGAGCAGGTCGTCGCGCAGCTGAAACGCCTCGCCGAGGGGGCCGCCGAACGCCGAGAGCCGCGCGACGAAGTCGTCGGGCGCGCCGGCGAGCGCGGCCCCGATCGCGAGCGGCTCTTCGATCGAGTAGCGGCCTGACTTCAG
>DASQDO010000049.1:0-1545 GCA_035634135.1 Actinomycetota bacterium | reverse complement strand
TGCACCTCGGGACGCTCTCGGCGGCCGGCCGCGCGCTCGACAAGGCCGTGGCCTGGGCGCAGGAGGATCGTCCCGACCTCGTGGCGATCACGGGCGACCTCGTACGGCGGCCCGGCGGGCGCGGAAAGCTCGACGACGCGCTCGGAAGGCTCCCCTCCCGCTACGGGATCGTCGCGATCCTCGGAAACCACGACGTCGACGACGCGCGCGACCCGTTCTCGCGGCCGACCGACCTCTCCGACCTGCACGACGCCGGAACGACGCTCCTCCGCGATAGCGAGTGGTCGACGGACGTGAGCGGCGTCACCGTCCAGGTCGTGGGCATGGATCCCGCGAGCTACAAGCTCGGCCGCTCCCGGCCGGTCGAGCGGGCGGATGCCTCGGCCGGGCTTCGGATCCTCCTCTGTCACTACCCCGAGGTCGTCCGGCGCCTGCCGCCCGGCGTCTTCGACCTCGTGCTCGCGGGGCACTACCACGGCGGGCAGATCTGCCTTCCCACTCCCTGGGGCAAGGTGAGGCTGAAGGAGCTTCGCGGCACCTACTGGGAAGGGCTCTTCGCGACGGAGGCGGCGGCCATGCACGTCTCCCGCGGCCTGGGCACGAGCCTCGTCCCGTTTCGCTTCCTCGCACGCCCCGAGGCCACCGTCTTGACGCTCCGCGCATCAAGATAGGCCCATGCCCTCCCGCCTTCACCCGGTGAACGCCGTCTCGATCCGCCAGGCGCCCGCCCCGTGCGTCGAGTGCGTCTTCTGGCAGGGCCGCGACGGCCGCTCGGTCGACAAGGCGCGCTGGGCGGACAAGGTCGAGGACGACTGGGGCGCGTGGGGGACGCTCTACTTCGCCGAGGACGACCACCTGCTCGGCTTCATCCAGGCCGCGCCGGCCGACCACTTTCCGCGCGGGCAAGACCTACCTGCGGGCCCGCCCTCGGGCGACGCTGTCCTGATCGCCTGCGCATACCTCGTGGACCTCTCGGCGCCGTGGGTGATGCAGAGTCTCTTCCTGTCGGTGATCGGGGAAGCCCGCGACCGCGGGGTCAAGGCGATCGAGACCTTCGCGTACCGCTATCCCGAGGGCGAGAGCGGCTACGAGCGCTTCTTCGTCCATCGGACGATCTTCCCGAGTGACTTCCTGGCCGATTTCGGCTTCCGCCCGGTTCGCTGGGACGGACAGGTGGCGCTCGCGCGCCTCGATCTGGGCGGGCTCGTGCCGGTCGCCGAGGGCCGGCGCGAGGTCGTCCTCCGCAAGGTCAAGGAGGCGTTCGTCCCCGCGCCGGTCCCGCAGCGTCCGTACTAGCCGCGCCCGCGTGGTACCGCTAGCCGGAGCGAATGTCTCCGGACTTCACGTCCACGTAGGCGCCCTGGGTGACTAGCATCTGCGCGCCTTCGGCCTCGGTGACGCCGAGCTGGTCAGCGAGACCCGCGTCCGATTGCGCCAGGACACCCGAGAACGACCCTCGCACGCCGGCGCGCACGGTGCACGGCGACTCCGTGCCGCGCTCGAGCCGCACGAACATCCGGTCCTGCTCGCTCGTGCCCACCCAGA
>DASQDO010000048.1:0-5765 GCA_035634135.1 Actinomycetota bacterium | reverse complement strand
CGTCGCAGGGCGGAGTCGCCACACCCCGTCGTGGTCGCCGGACGGGCGCTATCTCGCCGTCGACGACCGCCGGACCGTCTACCGGATCGACACCCAGGCGGGTCACGAGATCGCGTTGACGCAGCCGGAGGAGACCACGCTCATCTGTCTCGGCCAGGAGTTCACGTTCCCCGTCTGGTATCACCAGCCGTCGTGGTCCCCCGAAGGAGCGCGCATCGCGGTGATCAGGTACCACGAGGTCGCACCGTCTCCGAACATGGGGTCGTGTGACTTCGCTCCCTTCTTCGACTACGACCTCGCGACCATCCCTGCCGCCGGCGGCGACGTCGTGATGCTCACGGACGACCCGTCGACCGTGAGCGAGACGCGTTTCGACGCGTTGCCCGATTGGTCGCCGGACGGTTCGAAGATCGTCTTCCAGCGGGCTCGTCCCGGCAGCGCCATCGGCATAGCCGTGGTCTCCGCAGGTGGCGGGGCGCCGGCTCAGCTCGCGCCGTTCGGTGCCCGGCCACGCTGGTCCCCCGACGGGGCCAAGGTCCTGTTCACTCGGGACTCGGACGACGACGGCTTCTCGGAGATATGGACGATGGACGCGTCCGACGGATCGGACGCGGCCGCGCTCCTGCGGCGTGACGGTGTCGGCTACGCCTACCAGGACTGGCAGCCGACGACGGCCGGCGAGCTCGAGGTGACGCTGGACGCGCAAGCGCCCGACGGGACGTCGTTGCTCGGAGACGTAGTCGGGATGTCGCAGACGTTCCTCGTCCGGCTGACGATCCGAAATCCCGGCGACGAGGAGGTGACCGGGTTCAGGTTCGCGGGCGACGCACCGCTCGTGATCGACGAGCGCAGCACCGGCGGGCTCGAGATCACCGCAGCACCGCCGGTAGACGAGAGCCTGACCCTCGAGCCGGAGGAGGAGGTGACGTTCGAGTTCGAGGTGACGGCGACCGCCGACGGGATCGCGGCCGCGCACACGAAGGTGAGCGCGACCGACGAGAGCGGCCGGCTGCTCGAGGACGTCCACTCTCTCAAGTTCGTGATCCAGGACGGCGCGGCGATGACCGACGCGCTCGGTCAGTACGTGATCCTCCAGGCGATGGACGCGCTCGTCCTCCAGAGCGCTCGCTCCTGGTACGCGGGGATGGCGGCGCGCGGCATCGACCTGCAGCAGCGTCTCTCGGCGATCTTCACCCCGGAGCAGAGACGACGGTGGTTCGGCAGCGAGACCGGGTTCCCGCTCACCCCCACCGACTTCGCGATCGCGTTGCTGCGCGGGACGACGGCCGAGATGGTCGCGGCGTCGACGCCGAAGACCGCTCCGGACGGGCTCACGATCGAACGGCTGAACCGCGCCTACGACCGGACCTTCAAAGACGAGGTCGGGAAGGGCGTCGAGGAGTACGTGCAGGGCTGGGCGAACCTCGCGCGCGGCGCGAAGAAGGCCCTGCGGGACTCCTACTCAGAGGCCTTGCTGACCTCGTACTACCTCCTCGGCAACGCGACGCCCGAGGAGCGGCTGCAGGTCGAGGCGTACATGTACGACGCCGCCACCGGCACCGATGCGTCCGTCGACAACCTCGTGAACACGGTCGCGCGCGAGATCCCGCGCTGGAAGGAGAACGGGACGTACCTGGACCAGGCGCTGGACATGGCGGTCGCCGACGCGTTCCTTCTCTCGCCCGACCTCCAGAACCAGATGGCGGCCGAGACGCAGTGGCGCGAGAACGTCCTCGCCCGCGCACAGAGCGACCCGGTCGCGTTCCAGGAGGCGGTCGCGAAGCGGGACGCCGAGATCTTCAACCTCGGCCTCCCCCTGATCCTCGACACGTTGATCGGAGGCGGCGTCACGCGCGTCGACGTCGGTGCCCGTAACGTCGTCGTCCGGGGCCGGGGCGCGTCGGTCCTGCGGACGGGCGAGGCAGTGGGTGCGCTCGACGGCTCCGGTCGCGTCTCGAACCGGCCCCTGAAGGTCAGGCCCAATGACTCCTCGACACCCGGCGGCGTGACGACTTCGGAAGCGGTCCGGCTCGAGCGCTCGGGGAGCTACCTCGACGACGTCGAGGGTGCGACGGTCATCCAGTCGACCGACGCCGGCAGCGTGTACGAGCTGCCGAACCTCAGCGGCGTGCCCGAGGTCACGCTCGAGGCCAAGGCCGGCATCCTCGGCGAGCTCGAGTCCGAGTACGCGCGCAGGTTCGGCACGCAGATAAAGCTGGCCGAGGTCCTGAAGCCCTCGAGCGCGCTGCGTAAGCCGGGCGGGGTCGCGAAGCTCGAGCTGACCGGGCAGAAGACGGGCAAGCCGGCGATGCTCGACGCGGGCGCCCCGGACGAGATCCTCGGCGAGGCGAACGTGTGGCGGAACACGAGACGGCCGCCGGAGCTCCCGGGATGGGGCGACCTCTCGAAACCGCGCCAGGAGGCGGCCATGAAGGAATGGCGGCTGGCGAACCAACGATGGGAGGAGTGGGTCGATCCGCCGGCGGGATCGAAGACCGCGCGCCTCAAGGAGTGCATCGGACGCCGCAGCCGGGTCCCGCTCGACGCCCAGCCGAACGCAGCCGGCATCCAGCGCTTCGTCGAGGCGGAGTTCGAGGAGGTCGTCGTCCGCGAGGGGAGCGCGGAGGCCCGGCTGATCCGCGCGAAGTACTACGAGATCGAGACCGTCGACACGACGCGCGGGAACCGCGTCGTCAACAGCAAGGTCGTAGTCGATTCCGCCGAGGCCCTGCCGCAGACACCGGACGCCGACGCGGTCGCGCTCGGCAAGGTCACGGGCACGCGGCCTGACGGGAGCCCCGTCGTGTCGCCGCTGTCACGCGCCGAGCGCGAGTTCCTCGCGCAGCGCTACATCGACAAGAACGTGAAGGCGCGCCGCAAGCCGCCGGGGACGCCGGGCGCCATTCCCGACGCCGCGGAGCACGGCACGACCTTGATCATGGACGACGCGAGCGCGCAAGCGGCGGGAAAGCTGTTGCCCAGCTACGGCGTGCCGTTCCTGCCCGAGACCGTGGGCCGTTCGTTGTTGCAGCGCATCGCGCCGTTCGTAGCGAAGATCCCGCCGGGGACGGGGCCCGCGCAACGCGCGCGCATCATCCGGGCCCAGTACGAGCAGATGCTGCACGCGGTCCGTTCCGAGGGCGGCTTCGGACAGCACGCGGTCGTCGTGACGTCCGACAGCCGCTACCTCGGAGCGGTGCAGTTCGAGAGCTGGTGACGGACCTCAGTCGGGGCAGGGCCCGCCCGACAGGATCGCCTTGATGCACGCGATCTGACACCTGAGGTCGACGCACGCGTGTGCCGGCGCCGCTCCTGCGGTCAGGATCCCGAAGCTCAGCGCACTCGCCACGAGCACTGCTGCCATTCGCCGCATGTCCACCGTCCTTTCTCCTCTGCCCACGGGACGGCCCGGAGTTTCCCATGAGCGGTGCCATCATCAAAGGATGCGCCGCCGCCTCGCCGTCTCGATGCTCGCCCTGCTGGTCCTGCAGAGTGTCCCGGTCGCCGCGCAGGAGACGCCCGAGTGCTTCGGCCGGCCCGCGACGATCACGGGGACCGACGGCCACGACGTCATCCGGGGGACCGACGACGACGACGTGATCGTCTCGGGCGACGGCGCGGACTACGTGCTCGCGAAGGGAGGCGACGACCTCGTGTGCGCGGGACCGGGCCGGCAGGTGCACTACGACGAGGAGTGGCAGGAGTACACGTACGACGGCGACTCCGTCGAGGGCGGTCCCGGCAACGACCGGATCGACGGGGGCCCGGACCTGAACGAGCTGTCGGGCGGTTCCGGCGACGACCTGCTCCTCGGTCACGACGACGGGGACAACCTCTCCGGCGACGACGGCAACGACACCATCGAGGCCGCCGAAGGCCACAACACGGTCTACGGAGGCGACGGTGCGGACGCGATCACGAGCGGTGCCGGCGACGACGAGCTCTCCGCCGGCCGCGGCGACGACCGGGTGACCGCCGGAGCGGGCGACGACGAGGTCTTCCCGATGCAGGGCCACGACACGAGCGATGCCGGGGAGGGCCACGACATGCTCAACCTCTTCTGGGAGAGCTGCGACGGCTGGTGCTTCAGCTCCCACAGGCGGGACCTCGACGTCGACCTCGTCGCCGGGTTCGCCAACGGGATGGGGAACGACATGATCGCCGGGTACGAGGACGTGTGGGGCGGCTCGGGGAGCGACGTCATCCGCGGCGACGACGGGCCGAACCTGTTGAGCGCGGAAGACGACCAGGGCGAGGGCGACGCACCGAACGTGCTCGACGGGCGCGGCGGTGACGACCGTCTCGTGTCGGGCGAGGGCGACGACGAGATCTCCGGCGGAGACGGACGCGACGAGCTCTCTTTCACGAGCAACGTCTGGAGGGTGCGCGTCGACCTCAGGGCCGGGACCGTCACCGGCGGGACGAGCGACACGATCTCCGGGATCGAAGACGTATCGGCGGCGAGTGGGGGCGTGCTGATCGGCGACGACGGGCCGAACCGGCTCGAGGCCTTCTACGGTGCCGACGTCGTTCGCGGGGGCGGAGGCGACGACGAGATCTCCGGCGGATCGCACGGTGACACGTTGAAGGGCGGCCCCGGCCACGACGTCCTGTCCGGGGGTGCCCGCCACGACAGTCTCCGCGGTGGCACGGGTGACGACGTGCTCGACGGCGGCAAGGGCGAGAACTCGAACCACGGGGGGCCCGGGACGGACGCGTGCGCTCGGCCCGGGCCGGGCGAAGGTGCGGTCGCGTGCGAGTCGGAGGCACCGCCGTGAGCGAGCGCGTCGCGTTCGTCGGGCTCGGCGCGATGGGGAGCCGCATGGCGCGCCGGCTGATCGACGCCGGCTACGACCTGCACGTATGGAACCGGACCCGAGCGAAGGCCGAGGCGCTCGCGTCGCGAGGCGCCGTCGTCGCAGACAGCCCGGCGGAAGCTGCTTCGAGCGCGGACGCGGTGATCACGATGGTCGCCGATCCCGCGGCGCTGGCAGACGTGAGCGAAGACCCGTCGGGGATTGCCGTGGGCGTGCGCGAGGGCACGGTCGTCATCGAGATGTCCACGGTCGGCCCCGCGGCCATCGCGCGTCTGCGTGAGGCCCTGCCGCGCGGCACCGACCTCGTCGACGCCCCGGTGCTCGGCAGCCTGTCGGAAGCCGAAGCCGGCGAGCTGCGCGTGTTCGTCGGTGGCTCCGCAGGTTCCTTCGAGCGAGTCCGTCCCCTGCTCGAAGCGATGGGGTCGCCTTTGCACGCAGGCGATCTCGGTGCGGGGGCCGCGGCGAAGCTCGTCGCGAACAGCACGCTCTTCGGCTCGCTCGGCGTGCTCGGGGAGGCGCTAGCGCTCGCGGACTCGCTCGGCCTCGACCGGGACACCGCGTTCGAGGTCCTGTCGGGCACGCCGGTCGCCGCGCAGGCGGAACGCCGCCGCGGCCCGATCGAGAGCGGCGAGTTCCCGCTGCGGTTCGCGTTGTCGCTGGCGCTCAAGGACGCGGACCTCGTCACGACGGCGGGACCGGAGCTGCGCCTGGCGGCAGCGGCCCGGAGCTGGCTCGCCGGCGCGGAGGCCGCGGGGCTCGGCGACGCCGACTATTCACGGGTCTTGACGCACATCATCGACGAGATACGCAGAACTACGTAGACGTATCCGCTTGAAGCGGGTGTGTGCGGAGGCCGATGCTGAACCTATGCCCGAGATGTCCTTGACGCCCGCGGAGAGAGAGCGAATCGACGCGGCCGCGGCCGAGGTCGACGCGAGCATCCTCGAG
>DASQDO010000047.1:0-5642 GCA_035634135.1 Actinomycetota bacterium | reverse complement strand
TAGCCGTTACGGGTGTTGACCGTGATCTCCTGCGAGCGGCCGGCCGTGTAGCCGTCCCGCTGCTTCGGCCAGAACGCCCGGAACTTCGCCGACTTGAAGTCCGCCTTACGGGGGAACAGCACGCGACACGAGCGGTCGAAGCTCTTCCTGGCGACGTTCACGTACTTGCCGCCCTTCTTGCGCTTGAGGACGACGTCGGTGCCGGCGGGGTTGAGGTTGCTGCGCTCGCACGCCGCGAGCCGCACGACGAAGTTGAAGTTGCTGCCGCGGACGGGCCGGTACGGCTTCGCCGCCATCTTCACGTACGGACGCTTGGCGCCCCCACCGTTGCCGCCGTTGCCCCCGCCGCCGCCACCGTCGATGGTCTTGCCGGTGTAGCGGAGGACGTCGATCCCACGCGTGTAGTCGACCGCGTAGACGATGTCGGTGTTGGCCTTGTCGCTCGCCCAGTAGGCCGCCGACGTCGAGCCTGCGTACGGCAGGAACACGCCGGCCTCTTCGATCTTGCCCTTGCTGGTCACGTTGAAGAAACGCGTCCCGTGCTCGTAGTAGCCCATGGCGACGACGCCGCCGTTGTCGAACGTCGGGTGCTCCTCGAACCAGTGGGCCGAGCAGCCGAGCCCGTTGGCCGGCGGGTTGCCGTCCGTGAACGTGCCGTTCTGGACCGCGTACTGGTCGGAGAGCTTGAACGTCTTCTTGGACGCCCAACCCTGCGTGTCGTAGACGAGGAAGGGCCCGTTCGCTTCGGGGTCGCAGCGCGGCTGGGCGTTCTGCTCGCCCTGCATCAGCAGCCACCGGTCGGTGCCGCCGTTGGGCCATTCACCGGAGTGGAACAGGTAGGCCTCGCTCGGCTTCTCGCCGAGGGCGAGCAGCTTCGGGTTCATCGGGTCGCGCACGTCTGCGTAGATCAGCGGCCCGGAGAGGGTCGAGATGATCGCGTAGCCGGGCTTGACCTCGGTGACGTCGTGCGCGCCGCCGGCGATGCCCAGCTTCTTGTGCCAGTCGTCTGCGGACCCCTGCGCGGCCGCGATCTTCGGCTGCGTCGGGTCGGCGAGGTCGATGATCGTCCCGTCGGAGCCGTAGCCCCACTTGCACTTGAGCAGGCACGAGAACGTGTGGTCGCCGGCGTTCTCGACCGTCGTCACGAGCTGGATGTTGCTCTTGTCCTCGATGTCGTAGACGTGGAGCTGCTCGTCCGGGATCGTCTCCGAGAAGAAGAGGTAGTTCGCGTCGGGCGTGATCTCGACGTCTTCGTTCTCGAACATGAACCCGACCGGCAGCGAGTCCGTCTGCACGGGGGCCGCAGGGTCGGAGATGTCGTAGATCGAGATCGCCTTCCAGCTCGTCAGGTACATGTAGTTCTTGTGGATCGAGACACCGGTCGACGTCGCGTTGTCGAACGGCAGGTACGTCACGTACTCGACGGGGCCGAGCACGACGCCACCTTGCGTGGGCGTCTGGGCCGAGGTGACCGAGCCCGGCACCGTCGCGAGCCCCAGGCTCGCCACCATGCAGGCGGTCAGGAAAACAGCAAATCGCTTCATGGATCCTCCAAATCGAATCGTCGCGCGCCTCGTTGGTGGTTCGCCCAGATGGGGGCCATACCTGCGCTTATGCCCGATTCGGGGGATTCCGACCCCCTGGATTGGTTAAACGGTGGCGGTGGGTTGCGGCGCGAGCGACCGTAGCGCCGCGATGCGCTCCTCGAGCGGCGGGTGCGTGTCGAACAGCCGGTTCAGCCACGCCCCCGACGTGCGCGTCTTGGTTCCGCCCTCGTGCGCGTGGCGCGCGTTCGGCTGTTCGATCCACAAGTGCGCGGTTGCTCTGCTCGCGGAGCGCACTACCGTGGAGTCGGTGCGTAGTTTCTCGAGCGCGTTGATGAGGCCGTCGGGATAACGCGTGAGGAACACGGCGTCCGCGTCCGCGAGGAACTCCCGGCGGCGCGAGATCGCGAACTGGAGCATCTGCGCGGTGATCGGCGCGGTGATCAGCAGCACGACGCCGAGGATCGCGAGGGGCGCGAACGCCTTACCTTCGGCCTCCCCCGCCCCCCACATCAGGCCCCGGAGCATCCAGTCCGCGAGCAGCACGATGACGCCGACGAGCGTCACCGCCAGCGTCATCACCAGGGTGTCCTTGTTCTTCACGTGGGCGAGCTCGTGCGCGATGACACCCTCGAGCTCGTCGCGCTTCATCTTGAGGACGAGCCCCGTGGTCACCGCGATGGCTGCGTGCTCGGGGTTCCTGCCGGTCGCGAACGCGTTAGGCGCGATGTCCTCGACGACGTAGACGCGCGGCTTGGGGAGGCCGGCCGCGAGGCTGAGGCTCTCGACGATGTTGTGGAGCTGCGCGAAGAGCTTCTCGTCCGCGGGGCGGGCCCGGCTCATGCTCAACGCGACCTTGTCCGAGGCGAACCACGATCCCCAGGACATGAAGACCGAGAACGTGACCGCGATCCATAGGCCCCACAGGCCGGTCCCGGTGAAGTAGCCGAAGAAGTAGCCGACCGCGCCCGTGAGGACGAAGAAGACGATTATGAGCATCCACGACTTGCGGACGTTGCCCGCGATGCGATCGTACAAAATGCGCCGTCGCTTAAGCGGTGGTGCCGGGAGCGCCTGCCGGCGGCGGTGCGCCGGTGCCGCCGCCTTGCCCGAAGTCGACCCGCACCGGCTCGCGCGACGACTCCTCGGCCTCGAAGTACTCGCGTGCCTCGAAGTTGAAGGCTCCCGCGACGACGTTCGTCGGGAAGCTCTCGCGCGCGTTGTCGTATGCGAGGGTCTGCTCGTTGTAGAACTGCCGCGAGAACGCGATGCGGCCCTCCGTGCCCGTCAGCTCCTCCTGCAACGCGAGGAAGTTCTGGTTCGCCTTCAGGTCGGGGTACGCCTCGGCGAGCGCGAACAGCTGCCGCAGCGCGCCGGTGAGCATGTTCTCGGCCTGGGCCTGCTGCTCGACGCCCGTTGCGTCGACGGCCTGACGGCGGGCGGCGACGACGGCTTCGAGCGTCTCGCGCTCGTGCGCCGCGTAGCCCTTGACGGTCTCAACGAGGTTCGGGATCAGGTCGTGGCGTCGCTTGAGCTGGACGTCGATCTGCGACCAGGCCGCGTCGATCCGGTTCCTGAGCTTGACGAGGCGGTTGTACGTCAGGATCAAGAAGAGCAGCAGCAGCCCGACGGCTGCCAGGACGACGATCATCACCATGCTCATGCCCGAGTTCCCTCCTTGGTCCGGTCGCGCTACAAGATTGAGGCACGGGGGCCGGTTAAGCAAGCCGATCAGGTCTCGGCGCCTAGGATGAGGCCATGAGGGTCTCGATCGAGTACTGCGCCCAATGAGGCTACGCACCTAGAGCCGTCGGTCTGACGGAGAGGCTGCTGGAGGAGTTCGAGAAGGAGATCACCAAGCTGGTGATAGTCCCCTCGCGCGGCGGGGTCTTCGAGGTGGAGGTGGACGGGGCCCTGCTGTTCTCGAAGAAGGCCACGGGCCGCCACGCGGAGTACGACGAGATCCTGAAGACGATCCGAAGCCGCTAGCGCTTGATCGCACGGAGACGGCCGGTCCTCGAGCTCGCAGGCATCGCGTGGACGGCAGCAGCGGCGCTCGTGGTCCTCTCCCTGATCGTGCGCAGGGAGACGTCCCTGTCCTCCGCCATCGCCTCGACGATTCAGGTCGCCGGCGTCGTCATGCTCGTCGCCGCGGTGCTGGGGATCCTCTGGGGTCTCGTCTCACTGGCCAGAGTCCTCTCCTGGGAGGGCGACCTCTTCGGCGCGGGCGTCCTCTGGGCTTGGAGCGCAGGGATCGTGCTTTTGCCGCTCCTCTTCTTGGGTGCGTACCTGTTGCTCCCGGCGTTGGTGGCCCTGATCGTCCGCGGCCGCCTCGGCGGCATCGCAGTCCGGCTCCCGGCCGTCGCGGTCGTGGCCGGTCTGGCGACGGCGGGAGTTGGTCTCGGCTGGCCCGAGGGGGCCCGATGGACCGTCCTCCACTACGCCGTCTCTTTCCTCGGCGCGTCCGTCGAGGGAGCTGCGTTGATCTGGTTCGGAAGAAAGACCGACTCCTCGAGCCGCGCCTAGCGCGCCTGGAGCATCTCTCCGACCTGGAACGCCAGGTCCAGCGCCTGGCGCGCGTTCAGGCGCGGGTCGCATAGCGCGTGGTACCGGTCCTCGAGGTCCAGTATCTCCTCGGCCCCCCCGAGACATTCCGTCACGTCCTCGGCCGTCAGCTCCAAGTGGACCCCGCCGGGCGTGACGCCCTCGGCCACGCATGCGGCGAAGAACGCCTTTATCTCCGCGAGGATGTCGTCGAACCGTCTCGTCTTGAGCCCGCCCTCGGTCGTGAACGTGTTGCCGTGCATCGGGTCGCACGCCCACACGACGGGATGGCCCTCGTCCCTGGCGGCGCGCAGCAACGGCGGCAGCGACTCCTCGACGCGCCCGGCTCCCATTCGCGCGATCAACGTCATCCGGCCCGGCTCCCTCTCGGGGTTCAGCCGTTCGCACAACCCGACGACCTCGTCGGGGGTCGCGCTCCTGCCGACCTTCGACGCGACGGGGTTGCGGACGCCGGACAGGAACTCGACGTGCGCGCCGTCGAGCTGACGAGTGCGCTCGCCGATCCACAGCAGGTGTGCGGAGCAGTCGTACCAGTCGCCGGTGAGGCTGTCGCGCCGCGTCAACGCCTCCTCGTACCCGAGCAAGAGCGCTTCGTGCGAGGTGAAGAGGTCGACCTGGTGCATCGCGGCGTCGTTGTCGAGGTCGACCCCGCACGCGGCCATGAAGCGCAGCGCGCGTTCGATCTGCCCGGCGATCACCTCGTAGCGCTGACCCTGCCGCGATGCCGCGACGAACTCCTGGTTCCAGACGTGGATCTGCCTCAGGTCGGCGAACCCGCCCTTGGTGAACGCGCGGATGAGATTGAGCGTCGCGGCCGACTGGTGGTACGCACGTATCAGCCGTCCCGGATCGGGCAGCCGCGCGGCCGCGTCGAACGGCGAGTCGTTGATCATGTGCCCGCGGAACGAGGGCAGAGACGTGTCGCCGACGACCTCGTGAGACGACGAGCGCGGCTTCGCGAACTGGCCCGCGATCCGGCCCACCTTCACGACCGGCAGCCCCGACGCGTACGTCAGCACGACCGCCATCTGCAGGATGACCTTGAGCTTGTCCCTGATCGAGTCGGCGGTGAAGTCCCCGAACGCCTCGGCGCAGTCGCCGGCTTGGAGCAAGAAGGCCTCGCCCCGGTAGACCCGCCCGAGAGCCGCCTGCAACGAGCGCGCCTCGCCGGCGAAGACCAAGGGGGGCAGGACCCGCAGCTCCTCGAGGACCTCCTTGAGCGCGGCCTCGTCGGGCCACTCCGGCTGCTGCTCGGCCGGGTGGGCGGTCCACGATGAAGGCGTCAACGTCGTGGCCCACGCAGTCAATCGTCGCGTAGATGCGGACGGGCGTGGCACGATGCAGGTGGTGAAGACGCACCAGGTGGAGCTGGTGGGGCTCGACGACATCCGTGCGGCGCGTGAGCGTCTGCGGGGTGTCGCCGTCCAGACGCCCGTGGACCGCTCCCGCGCGCTGTCCGCGACGTGCCGCAGCGAGCTCTTCGTCAAGTGCGAGAACCTCCAGCGCACGGGCTCCTGCAAGATCCGCGGCGCC
>DASQDO010000046.1:0-5769 GCA_035634135.1 Actinomycetota bacterium | reverse complement strand
AAGGAAGGTGCTCGGGCGACCCTGCGACTCCCCTCGGGTGAGATGCGGATGGTCCAGAGCGAGTGCCGCGCCACGGTCGGCGAGGTCGGCAACGCCGAGGCCGAGCTGATCTCGATCGGCAAGGCCGGGCGCAACCGGTGGAAGAACAAGCGCCCTTCGGTCCGCGGTGTCGCTATGAACCCGGTCGACCACCCGCTCGGCGGCGGCGAGGGCAAGTCGTCCGGAGGCCGTCACCCGGTCAGCCCCTGGGGCAAGAAAGAAGGCCGCACGCGCAAGTCGAAGCCGTCCGACGACATGATCATCCGGCGGCGTGGCAAGAAGAGAGGTCGTTAGCAATGCCGCGTAGCTTGAAGAAGGGCCCGTTCGTGGACGACCACCTGCTGCTCAAGGTGGACGCGATGAACAAGCGCAACGAGAAGCGCGTGATCAAGACCTGGTCGCGACGCTCGACGGTGATCCCCGAGATGGTCGGGCACACGATCGCGGTGCACGACGGGCGCAAGCACGTCCCCGTCTACGTCACGGAGTCGATGGTCGGCCACAAGCTCGGCGAGTTCGCGCCGACGCGTGCGTTCCGCACCCACGGCGGCTCCGCCGAGCGCTCGACGAGGGTGAGGTAATGGCTCGCAAGATCGCTCCCGACGCACAGGAGGCCATCGCGACGGCGCGGTACATCCGCATCTCGCCGACGAAGGCGCGCCAGGTCGTCGACCTCATCCGCAACCGTCACGTCGACGACGCCCGGCGCGTGCTGAGGTTCAACGAGCGCGCCGCGTCGACGACGGTCGCGAAGGTCCTCGACTCCGCGATCGCGAACGCCGAGCACAACCGGGGCCTCCCGGCGGACGAGCTCGTCGTCGCCCGCGCCTGGGTCGACGAGGGGCCGACGCTGCGCCGCTTCCGGCCGCGGGCGATGGGCCGTGCCACGAGGGTCCGCAAGCGGACGTGCCACATCTCCGTCGTCGTCGGGCGTCCGGAGGACGTCGTCGAGCAGCTGCCCGAGGCCCCGACCTCGAAGCAGACCGCGAAGCGGGTGCGCAAGGCGACCACGGGCGGCCCGAAGACCGACGCGTCGGCGACCGCGACCTCGCAGGCCACCGAGGCGTCGCCCGAGACCACGAGCAAGAAGAAGACGACCGCGAAGAAGACGACCAAGCGCAAGACCACGCAGAAGAAGACCGAGGAGGGGGCTGAGTAATGGGTCAGAAGGTCCACCCGTACGGCTTCCGTCTCGGCATCCACACCGACTGGAAGTCCCGCTGGTTCACCGAGAAGCAGTACAAGGACTACCTCGTCGCCGACCTGCGCATCCGCGAGTACCTGATGGGGCAGCTCCCGCACGCCGGGATCAGCCGCATCGACATCGAGCGGACGCGCGAGCGGGTTCGCATCGACGCCCACACGGCTCGCCCGGGGATCGTGATCGGACGCCGTGGAGCCGAGGCGGAGCGGCTGCGCTCGCAGCTCGAGCTCATGGAGTCCAAGATCTACGGCAAGCCGACGGACGTCCGGCTAAACATCATCGAGGTCAAGCAGCCGGAGCTCGACGCCCAGCTGATCGCGCAGGGTGTCGCCGAGCAGCTCGTGAGCCGCGTCTCTTTCCGGCGCGCGATGAAGAAGGCAGTCGGTACCGCGATGCGCCACGGCGCCAAGGGCGTGCGCGTGCAGTGCGGCGGCCGGCTGGGCGGCGCCGAGATGAGCCGCACCGAGTGGTACATCGAGGGCCAGATGCCGCTGCACACGCTGCGCGCCGACGTCGACTACGGCTTCGCCGAGGCCCGCACGACGTTCGGCCGCATCGGCGTGAAGGTCTGGATCTACAAGGGTCCGTTCCAGGACGTCTACGCGGCGGCCCGCGACTCCGCCCGGCTGCGCCGCGAGGCCGCGCTGGCCGCCGGCGAGACCGTCGGCCGGGGGGCCGAGGAGCGCAAGAGCCGCGGCCAGACCGCGACGGGCAAGCCGCGCCGGACGAGCTCCGCCCGCGGGGCTTCGTCGTCGCCCCCGAAGGCGACGGCTCCCGACCTGACCGCGAGCACTCCGCCGGCAGGCGCCTCCGAGACCCCCTCGGCGGCGAAGCCCAAGGACGTCAAGGCCACGCCGGCCGCCGACACCAGCGACGGCTCGACGAACTCGGGTGGTGAGTCGTAGCCATGTTGATGCCGAAGAAGGTCAAGCACCGCAAGCAGCAGCGCGGACGAATGCGCGGCCAGTCCAAGGGCGGCACCACCGTCAACTTCGGCGACTACGGCCTCATGGCGATCGAGCCCGGCTGGATCACGAACCGGCAGATCGAGGCGGCCCGAATCGCGATGACCCGCCACATCAAGCGTGGCGGGAAGGTCTGGATCAACATCTTCCCGGACAAGCCGTACACGAAGAAGCCCGCCGAGACCCGTCAGGGCTCCGGCAAGGGCAACCCCGAGGGCTGGGTCGCGGTCGTGAAGCCGGGCCGCGTGATGTTCGAGATCGGCGGGATCCCCGAGCCGCTCGCCCGCGAGGCCATCCGTCTCGCGGCGCACAAGCTCCCGATCAAGTCGCGGTTCGTGCTGCGCGAGCAGCCGATGGAGGTGCAGTGATGAAGGCCTCGGAGATCAGGGACCTGCCGCTGGACGACATCCGGCAGCGACTGGTCGACACGAAAGAGGAGCTGTTCAACCTGCGCTTCCAGAACGCGACGGGGCAGCTCGACAACTACAAGCGGTTGACGCAGCTCCGCAAGGACGTCGCCCGTCTGAAGACGATCCTGAGAGAGCACGAGCTGGCACAGGAAGGCAACGCATGAGCACTGAAGAGACACAGATGACCAAGGAGCGCGGCAAGCGCAAGAGCCGCACAGGGCGCGTCGTCTCCGACGTCATGGACAAGACCGTCGTGGTCGAGGTCCGGGACGCGGCCGCGCACCCGACCTACGGCAAGATCGTGCGCCGCAACAAGCGCCTCAAGGCCCACGACGAGGCCAACGACGCGCATGTCGGGGACACCGTCCGCATCACCGAGACCCGGCCGCTCTCGCGCACCAAGCGCTGGCGCGTCGTCGAGATCATCGAGAGGGCGAAGTGATCCAGCAGGAGAGCAGGTGCAGAGTCGCCGACAACACGGGGGCCCGCGAGGTCCTCGTGATCAAGGTGCTGGGCGGGTCGCGCCGGCGTTACGCCGGCGTGGGCGACATCGTCGTGTGCACGGTCAAGGACGCGATCCCGGGCGGCGCCGTCAAGAAGTCCGACGTCGTGAAGGCGGTCGTCGTGCGGACAGCGAAGGAGCGCCGCCGCGGCGACGGCTCGTACATCAAGTTCGACGACAACGCGGTGGTGATCGTGGACGGCCAGATGCAGCCGCGCGGGACGAGGATCTTCGGTCCCGTGGCCCGCGAGCTGCGCGAGAAGCGGTTCATGAAGATCATCTCGCTCGCACCGGAGGTGATCTAGGTGAAGCCGCTGAAGATCCGCAAGGACGACCGGGTGCAGGTGATCGCCGGCAAGGACGTCGGTGCCGAGGGCCGCGTGCTCGAGGTGCTGCCGCGCAAGGGCCGCGTCATCGTCGAGGGCGTCAACCGCGTCACCCGGCACGAGAAGGTGAAGATGAACCGCCGCGGGGGCCAGGAGGGCGGGATCGCCCACAAGGAAGCAGCGATCGACATCTCGAACGTGGCGATCCTGTGTCCCACCGACGGGCCGACGCGCATCGGCTACAGGATCGAGGAAGGCACGGGCGCCAAGGTGCGCATCTGCCGCAAGTGCGGAACGGAGCTGTAGAGGACGCCATGGCTACGACGACTTACACGCCGAGGCTCAAGGAGCGCTTCCACGAGGAGATCGCGGGGCAGCTCAAGTCCGAGCTCGGCCTCGGGAACATCATGCAGGTCCCCCGTCCCGTGAAGATCTCGGTGAACATGGGCGTGGGCGAGGCCCCCAAGGACGCCAAGATGCTCGAGGGCGCGGTCAAGGACCTCACCGCGATCACCGGTCAGAGGCCTGCGATCCGCCGGGCCCGCAAGTCGATCGCGACGTTCAAGATCCGCGAGGGGATGCCCATCGGCGCGGCCGTGACGCTGCGCGGCGACCGCATGTGGGACTTCCTCGACCGCCTCATGGCGATCGTGTTCCCCCGCATCCGCGACTTCCGGGGGCTGAACCCGAAGTCGTTCGACGGTAGCGGCAACTACTCGTTCGGTCTCAACGAGCAGCTCGTGTTCCCCGAGATCGACTACGACGACATCGATGCGACGCGGGGGATGGACGTGACGATCGTCACCACCGCGAAGGACGACGCCGAGGGGCGGGCGCTGCTGACGGCCCTCGGTTTCCCGTTGAGGCAGCAAGGCAGCAGGCAGGAGGCGTAAGGGCATGGCAAAGAAATCCCTCCGAGTGAAAGCCGAGAGGAAGCCGAAGTTCAAGGTCAGGGCGTACACGCGCTGTCAGCGGTGCGGCCGTCCGCGGGCGGTTTACCGGAGCTTCGGGCTCTGCCGCCTCTGCTTCCGAGAGATGGCGCACACGGGCGAGATCCCCGGCGTCACGAAGGCGAGCTGGTAGCCATGTCGATGACCGACCCGATCGCGGACATGCTGGCACGGATCCGCAACGCGTCGACCGCCATGCACGACGACGTCACGATCCCGGCCTCGAAGATCAAGGCGAGCATCGCCAAGATCCTGGCCGAGGAGGGGTACGTCGACGCGGTCGAGACCGTCGAGGTCGAGGGGCACCCCGCGATCAAGATCAAGCTCCGGTACTCGGAGACGCGCGAACGCGCGATCTCCGGGATCCGCCGGATCAGCAAGCCCGGCCGGCGCGTGTACCGCGGCTCGCAGGAGCTGCCGCGTGTGCTCGGCGGCCTCGGCGTGGCGATCATCTCCACGTCGCACGGAGTCATGACCGACAAGCAGGCTCGTCGCGCGAAGGTCGGCGGCGAAGTCCTCGCGTACGTCTGGTAGGAGCAGCCACATGTCACGGATTGGACAGGCGCCCATCACCGTCCCCTCGGGGGTCGACGTCACCGTCGGCTCCGGGTCGGTGCGCGTCAAGGGCCCGAAGGGCGAGCTCTCCCGCTCGATCCCCGAGGGCATCACGATCGAGCAGTCGGACGGCGAGCTCCGCGTCGTGCGGAGCGGCGAGTCGACGCAGGTCCGTGCGCTGCACGGCCTGGTCCGCAGCCTCGTGGCGAACATGATCCAGGGCGTCACCGAGGGTTACGAGAAGAGGCTCGAGATCCACGGCGTCGGCTACCGCGCGGCGAAGGCGGGCAACGACCTCGAGCTCTCCGTCGGGTTCTCGCACACCGTCCGCAAGGCGGCGCCGTCGGGGATCGAGTTCGACGTCCCTCAGCCGACGCGGATCACGGTGCGCGGGATCGACAAGGAGCTCGTGGGCCAGACCGCGGCGGACATCCGCGCGATCAAGAAGCCCGAGCCGTACAAGGCGAAGGGCATCCGGTACGAGGGCGAGCACATCCGTCGCAAGGCCGGCAAGGCCGCGAAGGCGGGAGGTTAGCCATGGCTATGACGAAGAAGAGCACGCCGCTCCAGCGGAGGCACCACCGGGTGCGCAAGAAGGTGGTCGGCTCGCCCGAGCGCCCGCGCCTCGCGGTCTACCGCTCGAACCGCCACATCTACGCGCAGGTCATCGACGACGTCGCGGGCCGCACGCTGGCGGCGTCCTCGACGCTCGCGGTGTCCGGAGGCGAGGACCCGAAGGCGAAGGCGAAGGCGGTCGGCGCTCAGATCGCGGAGAAGGCCAAGGCCGCCGGCGTCACGCGCGTGTCGTTCGACCGCGG
>DASQDO010000045.1:0-6041 GCA_035634135.1 Actinomycetota bacterium | reverse complement strand
ACAAGATGCGGCGTCTCGCACGACAGGAGCGGTTCGAAGAGGCGGCCGAGCTACGCGACCGAGCGCGGTCGCTGGCGCGCTGGATCGAGCGCTCGATCGAGGCGCGGGCATTGATCGACGCGGGCGAGGTCCTGTTACTGGTGGGGGGCCGGGCGATCCTGCTGGTCGAGGGACAGCTGGCATCGGCGTGCGACGCGGGTGACCGAACCGTAGATGCCGTCCTGGCGTCGTTGCGCAAGACGGCGACTTGGGAGCCCGTCGGCGAGTGGCTGACGGCGGCCGTGCAACGAGAGGTCCGTGCGGTCGTGTCGTGGCTCAACCGTCACGGCGGCGAGGTAGGGGTGCTGCACGTAGGGGGGCCGTGGTCGGTCCCGGCGCGGGCCAAGCCGACGGAAGCCTTCGCGAAAGTCGAACGCGGCCCCCGAGGGGGCCGCGTCCTCCAAACCGGTCCGAGCGCTTAGGCGACTGCGCAGTCCGTGAAGTCGACGAACGGCAGGCCCCGGGAGTCGATGTAGATGTAGAAGGCCCCGTGCGACGGGTTCGGGCACTGGATCCGGATGCAGACCTGGTCCGACGGGATGCACGGGTTGTGCGTGGCCCCCGCCGGCGACGCCGGCCACACCGCCAGCGCCGTCGCTATCAACGCAGGCGCAACGAGCTTCTTTCGCATGACGTACCTCCTTGCCCCCTCGTCGGGGCTCCCCGCGGTCATCAGCTCCGACTTCCTACCAGACGCGAAGACGCGGCCCCCGAGGGGGCCGCGTCCGTTGCGAAACGTGTGAGTCCTACTTGACCTTGTAGCTCTTGAGCTGCGCTGCCGCGTCGACGATCGTGTGCGGGGTCAGCGAACGCTCGAGGTAGTGAGGCACCCAGCAGATCTGGCAGCCGGTCGCCGTACGCGTGCCCCCGCCGCCCGTGATGAGGCTGCCCTTCTTGGCGCCGATCGAGGCCAGGGGCACCGACCACGTGACCGTGCCGGCAGCGGGGTCGAACGTCGCCGTGAAGTACTCCTGCGCGTCGCACGTGGCGAGCGTCAGCGAGGGAGCCGCAACGGAACCGCACGTCTCGAGACGGGCGACGCCCTGGTACACCTGGCCGACGCGCTCCTCGCCGTGGGGGTCCTGCGTGATGCCGGAGGTGATCACGTCGGGCTCGCCGACGTCGATGCTCTTGACCGTGAACTCGTACTGCTCGGTGTCGACCGCGAAGCCCCAGATGAAGCGGAAGGCCTCTGCAGGCTGCGACGTGGGGGGCATCGACGCGTGGCTGACGACGAACTTGACGTCGCCGCCCTTCTTGTCCTGGCTGATCTCGCCCTTGATCAGGTCGAAACCGGCCTCCGCAGCGCCCGGCGTGGACGAGTTCTGGACCCCCGCGTCACCCGCGGCGTCCTCGAATGCCACCGTCGGCTTTGCTGCCTTCGCGCCCGCCGGCAGAGCCATCGCGCCGACGAGAAGCGCAACTACGCACGCCCCTACCAGCTTCTTCATCACTTCCCCCTTCTGATTGCAGCTCCTCGGCCCCGTCCGCGGGGGCCCACGTCGGGAAGGTTCGTTGGACGCGGGGCGATTCCTTCTGACGCCGGACGGTCAACTCGCGACGACGAGCTCCTCCTCCGGGTCCTCCGTCGCCGGGCGGGTGTCAAGGGGCGGGAGCCGCAGGAGCCCGTAGACGCACGCGAGGAGCGTCGCGACGCCGCCGAACCCGAGCGCCACGCGGGGGTCGAACTGCTCCGAGAGCCAGCCAACGATCGGCGCACCGATCGGCGTGGAGCCGAGGAACAGCACGAAGTAGATCGCCATCACACGCCCGCGCATCTCGTCGGACGACGTCAGCTGGAGGGTCGAGTTCATCGTCGCGAGGAAGGCCATGGACGCGGCCCCCAACGGGAGCATGAGCAACACCGCGCTCCACAGCGAGGGCGCGGCCGCGGTGAGGACGGTGAACGTCCCGAGCGCGAACCCGGCGGCGAGGAGCACGCGCCGGTCGCTGCGCCCGAACGCGGCGTTGGTCATCGACCCGGCGAACATCCCGACGCCGATCGCCGCGCCGATGAGCCCGAGCGTCCCCGCGTCGCCGGCGAACGTGTCCTTGGCGAGCACCGGGAGCAGCACCGCGAAGTTGTACTGGAGCGTCCCGATCACGGCCATCATCACCAGCAGCGTCTTCAGCACCGGAACCGAGCGCACGTAGCGCAGCCCCTCGCGCACCTGGCCCTTGCTGCGCGCGACGGCTTCGCTCGGACGCAGCTGCGAACGGTCCATGGCGATCAACGCGAGCGTGACCGGCACGAACGAGATCGCGTTCAGCAGGAAGCACGGGCCGATGCCGACGGTCGAGATCGTCACGCCGGCGATCGCCGGGCCGAGCACGCGCGCGGTCGTGAACGTCGCGGTGTTGAGGCTGACCGCGTTCGTGAGCTTGGCCCGGCCCACCATCTCCATCGTGAACGTCTGGCGCGCGGGGTTGTCCAGCGCGGTCACGACGCCGAGCAACAGCGCGACCGCGATCACCATCCACAGGGTGACGACCCCGGCGACCGTGAGGACGCCGAGGACCAGCGAGAGGACGCCGGAGCTGACGTTCGTGAAGATCAGCAGCTTGCGCTTGTCGAGACGGTCGGCGACGACGCCCGCCCACGCCCCCAGCAGCAGGATCGGGAGCCACTGCAGGGCGGTTACGAGCCCGAGGCCGAGCCCGCTCTGCGTCAGGCGCAGGACGAGCCAGCCCTGTGCGATCCACTGGACCCACGTGCCGGTCCAGGACACGACCTGCCCGGTGAAGAACATCCGATAGTTCTTCACGCCGAGCGATTCGAACGTGCGGGCGAGCGTCGCGGCCATACGAAGCGGGTTTCCTCCAGAGATCCGGGATGGGGGCCGCGCAGTCTTAAGCCTTTGGCGGCCCCGGCGACTTGAACAACCGGAAGCGTTTTCCACTATTCCGAACGGGGCCGATCGGGCAGGGGGACGAGCTGGACTTCGAGGAGTTCTTCCGAGGGGAGTACCGGACGGTGTTCCGGGCCGCGTGCCTCGCGACCGGCGACGCCGACGTCGCGTCCGACGCGACGCAGGAGGCCTTCGGACGTGCCTACGCCCGCTGGTCGCGCTTGGCGAAGCATCCATGGGCCGGCGGCTGGGTCACGACGACAGCGCTGAACCTGTGCCGCAAGGAGCTCCGGCGGCGCGGACGGCCCGCACCGCGGCTCGAGTCCGAAGCCGGGCCGGGACGCGACGTGCCGCGAGAGGTCGACACGGTGGCCGCGCTCGGTCGCCTGCCGTTCCGGCAGCGGGAGGCCGTCGTCCTCTTCTACTGGAACGACCTGCCCGTCGCCGCCATCGCCGACTTGATGGCGATCAGCGAGAGCGCAGTGCGCGCGCACCTGACGCATGCCCGCACGGCGCTCCGAAAGACCTTGGAGGTCAACCATGCATGACGAGCAGCTGTCGATCGCGATCAAGGACGCGGGCGAGGCGTTCGAGCCTCCGTGGGCGGACGTCCGCGCGCTGTCGAGGCGGGGCCGGCGGCGGTGGTGGCTGACGCGAGTGGGCGCAGCCACCACCTCGCTGGCGCTTGCGGCGGGAGTCGCCGTCGCGACGTCGCGCATCGATCTCGACGGGGGCGAGAAACCACCGGTGCGCGCAGCCGCGCCCGGGACGCTCCGGCATTGGGAGGCTCTCCCGGCCGCTCCCATTGCCGGTCGCTCGGGCGCGGCGGTCGCGTGGACGGGATCCGAGCTCCTCGTCGTCGCCGGGTCCGCCGACCGGGAGAACTTCGACGACGGTGCCTCGTTCGACCCCGCCACGGACTCGTGGGAGAAGCTGCCGACCGGGCCCAGCTCCGAGATCCACGGCGCTGCCGTCGTCTGGACCGGTCGCGAGCTGATCTTCTGGGGCGGCGAGGACGGCGACGACCAGCCGCACCGCGGCGCGGCGTACGACCCGGCGACGAGGCGCTGGCGCACGCTTCCGCCGGCGCCGTCGTGGAGCCTCGGGAGCCACAGCGCGGTGTGGACTGGGACGGAGATGCTCGTCTGGGGCGGAGTGTGGCCGGGCGGCCCCGGCCCCCGCGGCGTAGCGGCCGCGTACGACCCCGCGACGAACGAGTGGGAGGCGTTCCCGCTCGGCCCCCTCGGGAGAAGGCACGGCCACGCGGCGGTCTGGACGGGCGAGGAGATGGTCGTGTGGGGCGGCGGGTCCGACGACGTCGCCCCGCCCCGCGGCCCCCAGGCCGCCGCCTACGACCCCGAGACGCGGACCTGGAGGGCGTTGCCCGACTCGCCTCTGGAGCCCGCGAGCTCTCGGGTCGCGTTCTGGACGGGCAAGGAGGTCGTCCTCGTGGGCGGGCTCGGGGCCGGGCCGGCGCGTGACGGCGCGGCCTACGACCCCGCCGCGGACCGCTGGCGGTCGATCGCGCCGGTCCCGCTGGCGGCCCAGAGGGACGACCAGCCGATCATGCTGAGCGACTTCTCGACGAGGCCGGCGTGGACCGGGCGCAAGGCGGTCTTCGTCACCATCGACGGCGTGCTGTCCTACGACCCCGCGACCGACCGGTGGACGCGGGAACGTGCGCCGCAGGACGTGTCGCGCCACGGGGCGGCCGTCGCATGGACGGGCGACGAGCTACTCGTGTGGAGCGGCTCGCACCTGGGCGCGAAGGGCTACCTCGAGACCGGGTGGAGCGGCCGCTAGCCGGACCAGGGCACGCCGAATCAGTCGGCCACGTAGAAGACGTCGACGACGATGTGGCCGTGCGCGTCCGAGTGGGCCACTACGACGTTGAGCGCTCCGCCCTCGTAGCAGTAGCCGCACAGGAACCGCTGCCCCTCCTCGAAGCACCCCATGAACTCGGCGTGCGGGGGCCGGCCCGAGAACGCCTCGTCGATCGCGGCCCGGGTGGCGTAGCGCAGGCGAAGAGCGCGACGAGGAGCGCGGCGACTGCGATCGTCTTCCTCATGGGGGCGGAGGTGTGCCCGATCCGTGTCGAGCTTGCATTGCTTGGGACGGGCAAGATCGACGGATGAGCGAGCGAGCGGTCGTCGTCGGGGGCGGGATCGTCGGGTCCTGCGTCGCGTGGTTCCTCGCCGAGGCCGGGGTCGACGTCGTCGTCGTGGAGAAGGACCCGACCAACGACCGGTCCTCGACGAGCCGGTCGGCGGCCGCGATCCGCCAGCAGTTCCACCTCGGCGTCAACGTCGCGATGTCGCGCTTCGGCTACGACTTCTACGCGGCCCTCGAAGACGTCGGGTTCGTCGAGCGCGGCTACCTGGTCCTCGCGACACACGACGGGCTGGCGCGCCTCGAGACCGCGCACCGCAACCAGCTCGCGAACGGCGCGAGCGTCGACCTCCTCGACGCGGGCGAGCTACGCCGGCGGGTCCCGTGGCTGAAGGGAGACGACGTCGCGGCCGCGACGTTCGGCACCGCGGGCGAAGGCTGGTTCGACCCCGTCGCCGCCCTGGCGGAGATCCGCGCCGGCGCCGCCCGCCGCGGGGCCGAGCTTGTCGAAGACCAGGTCACGGGGATCGAGCTGGACGGGGGCCGGGTCGCGCGCGTGACGCTGCGGGACGGCGCACCGATCGCGTGCGACCACGTGGTGAACGCTGCGGGGCCTGCGGCCGGCGCGGTGTCGGCGTACGCCGGCTACGCGATCCCGGTCGAGCCCCGCAAGCGCACCGTCTGCGTGTTCCGCGCCGGAGCACACATCGACGGGTTCCCCAACCTGGTCGATCCCACCGTCGCAGGGCGGGGCCTCTACGTCCGTCCGCTGGGCGACCTCTACATGGCCGTGACCGCGCCGCCGCCCGAACGCGATCCCGCGACCGACGACCTCGAACCGGACACGTACCTGTTCGCCGACGTGATCCGCGACGCGCTGGCGCGCCGCGTCGACGGCTTCGAGGACGCGGAGCTCGTGCGCGCGTGGGCCGGGCACTACGAGATGAACACGTTCGACCAGAACGCGACCGTCGGGCCGCACCCGGACGTGGAGGGCTTCTGGTTCGCGTGCGGCTTCAGCGGGCACGGCGTCATGCACGCGCC
>DASQDO010000044.1:0-6766 GCA_035634135.1 Actinomycetota bacterium | reverse complement strand
GGCCGTCGAGGAGGGCATCGTCCCCGGCGGCGGCGCGACGCTCGTTCGTTGCCGCGAGAACGTCGAGGCGCTCGAGCTGACGGGTGACGAGGCCGCTGGTGCGCGCGTGGTCATGGAGGCGCTCAGCGCGCCGCTGTGGTGGATCGCCGCGAACGCCGGCATGGAGGGTGGCGTCGTCGTCGACCACGTCCGCAACGAGAAGCCGGGTCACGGCCTCAACGCCGCGACCGGCGAGTACGTCGACCTGCTCGCCGCCGGGATCATCGACCCGGCGCGCGTGACGCGCTCCGCCCTCGAGAACGCCGCGTCGATCGCAGCTCTCCTGCTTACGACGGAGGCGACGATCGTCGACAAGCCGCAAGAGGAAGACCCCATGGCTCACGCCGGTCACGACCACGGCATGGGCGGCATGGGGGGCATGGGCGGCATGATGTAAGCCGTCCTCCCAAGGACGCGAAGAGGGGCCCGGCGTGAAGTCGCCGGGCCCCTTGCGCGTCCGACTAGCTTTGTTTGACGCGGGCTCTTCCTCGACCGGTAGGCAACTATCGGGGTCCCGGTACGTTTTCATCGACGTATGGCGGGACGGAAGAAGATCGGGTGGTGCGCGGCCGCGCTCGCGGCCGCCGCGGCGGTCCCCGCCGCCGCGAGCCCGGTGCCCGAGCCGCCGCAGCTGTGGGTCATGAACGCCGACGGCACGGATCAGCGCGTCCTCGTCGCCGACACCGACTGGAGGCCGAGCCCCGCGTGGTCGCCCGACGGACGTTCCCTCGCCTACACGACGAGCAACGGGATGATCGCGATCGTCGACGTGGACGGTCAAGCCCCCGCGCGGGCGATCGCGACAGGGGACCATGCGGAGTGGTCCCCCGACGGCTCGCTCGTCGCGTTCGTGAACAGCCCGCAGGGAAACGGCGGACCGGGGACGCTCGCGGTCGTACGCCCCGACGGCTCGGGGCTGAGGGAGGTCGCCGGCATGGCCGCGCCCGGCCCCGTCGAGTGGTCGCCCGACGGGACGAAGATCGCGTACCACCGCTGCGACGACTCGCCCTGCCGGCACTCGCTCGCGGTGGTCGCGCCCGACGGCACGGGCGACGTCGTCCTCGCACCTTCGGAGTTCGGCAGCGAACCGTCGTGGGCCCCCGACTCCTCGGCGATCGCGTTCAGCGCGGGCGGAGACCTATGGGTGGTGACGCTCGCGTCGACGAACGTGCGGAACCTGACTCCGGGCGGAGACTTCGGGATGCGCCCCCGCTGGGGGCCCGGCGGGCGGATCGCCTACATCGGGGACCTCGGGCGCACCTACCTAGTCGACCCCGACGGAACCGACCGCGTGCTCGTGCACGAGGGAGGGTTATCCGACTGGTCACCGGACGGGACACGGCTGCTCGTGTCCTACCGGGGTGACATCCTGGTCACCGAGCCGGGGACCGAGGGCTCGCCGAACCTCACGAACAGCGAGTCGTCGGAGTACGGCGGCCTCTGGTCTCCGGACGGCGCCCGGATCGCCTACCACTGGGAGCGTCCCTCCGGGCCCTTCCCCCAGCGGCGCGAGCGTTCGATCAGCGCCTCGCTGAGCGACGGGGTCGTCCTCGGGAGGGTCAGCGTCGTCGGCGACGGCCCGCGGACGTGCGCGTCGGAGGTCCCGCTCCTCCTGCAACGGTTCGGCCGCCGCGGCTGGTCGACGCTCGACCGCGGCGAGACGACGCGAAAGGGGCGGTTCGAGTTCGACGTGGGCCGGCGTGAGGGCCTGTACCGGGCGAAGGCGCCGAAGACATGGGCTCGGGGCTTGGCCTTCGAGCCGGACGAATGTGCCCCCGCCTCGTCACCACCCCTCCGCCACCGCCGCTAGCTGCGAGGTCCCGTGGTGCCCAGAGCCGTTCGCTTCGTCGCCCTGATCGCCGGCCTCGCCGTCGCTTCGGCTGCGGCCGGGGCCCAGGCGTCCCGGCCCCCGCGCGCCTGGACCTGTCTCGGACGTCCCGCCACCGTCGTCGGGTCCCCCGGCGCCGACCGTCTGGTGGGCACCAACGGCCGCGACGTCATCGTCGGACGCGGCGGGAACGACGAGATCGTCGGCCACGACGGCGACGACCTCCTGTGTGGCGGCGACGGCCGTGACCGGATCGAGGGCCGCTACGGCGACGACGAGATCGACGCCGGCGCCGGCAACGACGTCGCGGACGGGGGGCCGGACGGGGACTTGCTCGTCGGAGGCATCGGGTCCGACCGGCTCTCCGGTGGGGACGGCGGCTTCGGCGACACTCTGGTCGGCGGCGACGGATCCGACACGCTCGACGGGGGCGACGGGCGCCGCGACTCCGACTTCCTCTTCGGAGGTGCGTCGGGCGACTTCCTCGACGGCGGGCTCGGGGCGCGCGACATGCTGTACGGCGGAAGCGCAAGCGACGACTTCACCGGTGGGATCGTCTCGTTCGAGCTCGCGACCGGCCCGGCGATCGTCGGCCTCGCCGCCGAGCCCTCGGGCACGTCGTACGCCCCGGGCGAAGACGCCGACGACCTCCTTTCGGACATCGGCGGGATCGTCGGCACCCCTTACTCCGACGACGTCTCCGGCAGCGACGCGGCCGAGACCTTCCGCGGGCTCGACGGGGACGATCGGATCGACGCGGCGGGCGGTGACGACGACGTCGACGGCGGCGCCGGTTCCGACGTGCTCGTGGGGGGCGCGGGTCGCGACCCGCTTCGTTACGAGGACTCCCCGGTAGGCGTGACGGCGAGCCTCCGGGACGGAACCGCGGGCGGCGACCACCTCGCGGGCTTCGAAGACCTGTTCGGGTCCTTCTTCGACGACACTCTCACCGGCGACGACGGGCCGAACCACGTCGACGGCTCGTTCGGCACGAACACGATCTTCGCGGCGGGCGGCGACGACTACCTGGCCTGGGCCGCCGACGGCGACGCCGGTGACGGGAGAGACACCTGCGCGTACTCGGGCAACGTCTCCGGCTGCGAGGCCACGATGGAAGCCGTCTTCGAGGCGCTCCCGTCCGTCTCGGACCCGGTGCACCGCGAGGAGCTAGAGCGGCTCGGGGTCGTGAGCGGCGAGGCCTTCGGTGATCCCCGCCGCGTCTTGGTCGGGATCCGCAGGATGACGCCGGACGGGTGCGCGTGGTGGGACGAGACCGACTCGAGGTTCGAGCCCGGTGCCTGTGGGAACGTCCGCGGCGCGAAGCTCCGGGCCCCCGAGGGGGAGTGGGCCTTGCGGGTCCGAAGGACGCTACGGCCCGGCGCCTACCTCGTGGCAGCCCAGTGGGCGGACTCTTCGGGGAGGCTCCACTGCGAGGCGGTGTTCGCACCGTCGTGCGTCGCGTTCGACGTGCGCTGAGGCGCTACGGCAGGTAGTTCATCGGGTCTTGCGGCGACCCGTTCACGCGCACCTCGAAGTGCAGATGGTCGCCGGTGCACGATCCCGTGCAGCCGACGTTGCCGACGACCTGACCCTGCGCGACCGTTTGCCCGGCCGACACCGCGAAGGACGAGAGGTGGGCGTACAGCGTCTGGTAGCCGCCACCGTGGTCGACGATCACGGCGTTCCCGTAGCCCGAGTACGACGACGCCATCGAGACGGTCCCCGCCTTCGACGCGACCACCGGCTGCCCCGTGGTCCCGTCGATGTCCAGGCCCGTGTGCATGCTGCCCCAGCGGGGGCCGTAGTACGAAGTCACCGCGCCGTTCAACGGCCACATGAAACCCGTCGACGACTCGCCGAGAGCTGCAGCGGCCGCGCTCGCCTGGTTCGCCCGGAGGTCCTGCGTCAACCTGAGCGCGGCCTGCTCGAGGCTTCCTTCCTCCGCGTGGAGGTGGCCGAGCTTCCGCTCGAGCTTCATCAGCGCGGCCTTGTGCTCGGTGTACTTCTCGCGGAGGGTCGCGTATGTGCTGCTCTTCTCCTTCCGGGTCGCCTCGAGCTCGGCCTTCCGCTCGAACAGCTCGCGGTTCTGGGCCTCGATCGTGACGCGGAGCCGTCCGTACTGGATCAGCGCGCCCGTGCTCTTCTCGGCGGCGACGCCGAGCATCTCGACGCGCGCGTCGAGCTGGGAGAGCGACTCGGCGTTGAGGAGGGCGTCGATGGTCTCGGTCGACCCGGCCTTGTAGAGCGACACCGCCTGTTCGACGGCGCGGTCCTTGATCTTGTCGATCTTGCGCTGGGTCTCGTCGATCTGGGCCTGCGCGCTCCGGACGGCTGCTTGGACGGTGGCCACGCGCTCGTCGAGCCGCGCGAGCTGATCGCGCAGGGAGATCATCTGCGAGCTCAGGACGTCGACCTGCTCCTCCAGCGGTGCCGCGTCCGATTCCGTGGCCTCGATCCGCTCGCGGACGTGCCCGAGGTCGCGTTCGATCTCGTCGAGCTTGTTGTCGGGGTCGGCGAGCGAGCCCGCCGCGGGGATCAGAAGCGTGCACAGGAGCGTGGCGACGATCGAGGTGCGACCGAGCCTTCCCTGCATCCGTTTCCTTTCCGTTCGGGGGACGCCAGCCCTTGTTCGGGCGCGGTCTCGTCCCGTTCTCCCGTCAGAGGGCCGCGAAGACCCTTCGTGCAGCCCGGCAGGTGGTGCCGGGGCCTACCGCCGCTCGCCCCTCCCCAGGGGCCGCCGGGCATCCTGCCACAGCGGTTCGAGCCCAGCAACAGCGGCGGTCCCCCCGTAGTTAGTCGCCGGAAAACCAATCTCCTGCCGGGCCGCCGCGAATAAAACTCAGCGTGAGGGCTTGCCTACGAAGCGTGGGTTCGGGTATGTTCTGGAACGCACCCGTTGAGTCGTAAACCGGCCTCGGCCGGGACGAAGGCTCGACGGGTGCATTTGCGTGGGGGGTCCTTCTCTATATCCTGCGGGGCGATGGCTGACGTAGACCTGGTCCAGCTCGAGGGCGCGATCAAGCGCCTCCCCGACGTCCTCGGATGCGTCATCCTCACCGACCCCCAGGGGCGTGCCGGCGAGATCCAGGCCTTCACGCGCAGCGGCAGCGACAAGAACACCG
The DNA here is from genome assembly GCA_035634135.1 of Actinomycetota bacterium. GTDB lineage: Bacteria > Actinomycetota > CADDZG01 > CADDZG01 > WHSQ01 > JALZEG01. The sequence goes on along the minus strand of DASQDO010000044.1, from coordinate 1,777 downwards.
TGCACCAGGGGATCCTCGACACGGCGGCGCAGGTAGGCGTCGGCGACGAGCTCCGCCAGGTCCTGGTGTTCGAGCTCGAGGCCGAGTCGATCTTCGGCGACCGCGAGTCCCTCGAGCGTGCCGCCGAGCTCGCCGAGCAGGAGGCCCGTGCCCGGGGGATCCAGTGGGAGCCGGACCCGCCGCTCGAGCACGACCCCCAGACCCGGGACATAACGGGACACGCTTTCCGGCCCCCGCTCCGCCGGGTCGTCCTCTCCTCCAGCGCCTGGAAGACCCACGCCGAGGTGGTCCTCGGCCACGACGACGGCGACGAGGTCCGCGGCGAGTCGAGCGGGGACAAGACCCCCCACGGGCTCAAGGTCCTCGCCCAGGCGACCCTCGACGCGGTCGCGAACCTCGTCGGCGTGGCCGACTTCATGCTCGAAGGTGCCTCGCTGGTCAGCGTCGTCGGCCAGGAGGCCGTGCTCGTGATGCTGCGGCTGCACGACGGCCTCGAGGTGCTGGGGGCCGCCCTGGTCCGGGACGGCCCCGTGAGCGAGGCCGCCGTGCGTGCCACGCTCGACGGCCTGAACCGCCGCTTCGCCCGCCTGGCCGAATAGCCCACTCCTGGCCCGCAGGGCGCTGCCCTGTTATTGTGGAGTGCTATAGGAGTGTTCACGCCTCCGCGCAAGACCTCTTCGACATGCACCCGGTCCCGCCGCGGCGGAAGCTGGGTCTCGGCAAAGAAACGAAAGGAGAAGCCATGCCCAGCACCCTGAAGGACGTCCCCGGCTCTTCCGCCCCGCACGGCGGCGCGCTCGAGCTACGGATCGCAGGCGACGAGGAGAAGGCTGCGCTCGTGGCCGAGGCCGCGAACCTGCCCAAGATCGAGGCGAAGTCCCGCCGCGTGCTCTCGGACCTCGAGCTGCTCGCGATCGGCGCGGTGTCGCCGAACCGCGGCTTCATGACCGAGGACGACTACAAGTCGGTGGTCGAGGAGATGCGGCTCGCGAACGGGCTCGCGTGGAGCCTCCCGATCACGCTGTCGGCGACGGACGAGGAAGTCGCCGCCCTGTCCAAGGGCACGCGGGCCGCGATCGTCCACGAGGGCAAGCCGGTCGCGATCATCGAGGTCGAGGACGTCTACACGTACGACGCGAAGCGCGAGGCCGAGCTCACCTACAAGACCACCGACGACGCGCACCCCGGCGTCGCGTACCTCTACTCGCAGGCGCCGAACTACGTCGGCGGCGAGGTGACCGTCCTCGAGAACGTGTTCGCTCACGAGTTCTCCGAGTACCGCCTCACCCCGCTGGCGCTGCGCGAGAAGATCGCCGAGCGCGGCTGGAAGACCGTCGTCGCGTTCCAGACCCGTAACCCGATCCACCGCGCACACGAGTACCTGACGAAGTGCGCGCTCGAGATCACCGACGGCCTCGTGATCCACCCGCTCGTCGGCGGGACCAAGGGCGACGACATCCCGGCCGAGGTGCGCATGCAGTGCTACGGGGTCCTCATGGACAACTACTACCCGCAGGACCGTGTCGTCCTCTCGGTGTTCCCGGCGGCGATGCGGTACGCCGGCCCCAAGGAGGCCATCTTCCACGCGCTCGTCCGGAAGAACTACGGGTGCACGCACTTCATCGTCGGCCGCGACCACGCGGGGGTGGGCACCTACTACGGCACCTACGACGCGCAACAGATCTTCGAGGAGTTCGAGCCGGGCGAGCTCGGCATCACCACCTTGAACTTCGAGCACTCCTTCTGGTGTGAGGCGTGCGAGGGCATGGCGTCGCCG
>DASQDO010000043.1:0-9318 GCA_035634135.1 Actinomycetota bacterium | reverse complement strand
GGCTCACGTCCCCGGCCGAGATCGTGCGCACCCTCCAGTCGAGCGTCATCGACCCCGGCAAGATCCGGAACCGCCTGATCGAGAGCGTGCGCGCGCTCGCCTCCTTCGTCGGGGGGACGCTCGACTTCGCGCCGACCTCGTCGCTCAACCAGCCGATCGGGCCGCACCGGCGCTTCGAGACGGTCCTCGTCGAGCTCGCCGAGATCAAGAGGATCAAGAACGCGCTCGGCGGCACCGTGAACGACGTCGTGGACCGTGCCGTCGAGCGCGTTCTTGATCCTCTTGATCTCGGCGAGCTCGACGAGCACGGTCTCGAACCGCCGGTGCGGGCCGATCGGCTGGTTGAGCGACGAGGTCGGTGCGAAGTCGAGCGTCCCGCCGACGAACGAGGCGAGAGCGCGCACGCTCTCGATCAGGCGGTTCGGGATCTTGCCGGGGTCGATGACGCTCGACTGGAGGGTCCGCACGATCTCGGCGGGGGACGTGAGCCGCTCGCGCAACGCGTCGAGCAAGAGCTGGTCCGGCGTCGGCTCGGGGTCGGGCCGCCACGCCTTCGGTTCGACTTGCTGAGGCTCGGGCCCGAGGTCGAGGATGACCGACATGATGTCGGCTCCCGAGACCCCGTCGACCAGACAGTGATGGGTCTTGCTGATGAGCGCGAAACGGTCGTTCGTGAGGCCCTCGGCGAACCAGATCTCCCACAGCGGCTTCGTCCGGTCGAGCTGCTGCGACATGATGCGAGCGGTGAGCCGGCGGAACTTCGAGTCGTCGCCGGGGGAGGGGAGCGCGGTGTGGCGGACGTGGTACTCGAGGTTGAAGTGCGTGTCGTCGACCCACACCGGCCGCCCGAGCCCGAACGGCACCGTCATGAGCTTCTGACGGAAGCGCGGCACCAACTGCAGCCGCCCCCGAACCATGTCGAGGACCTCTTCGTAGTCGGGCGGAGGACCTTCGAAGATCGCGGCTCCTCCGACGTGCATGTGGGTATCGGGTCCTTCGAGATGCAGGAACAGCTCGTCGAGGACGCTCAGGCGTTCGAAGCGCGACATGCGGCGATGGTACCGCCGGGGCGCGGCCGTGCCGAGGGATAACGCGGGCCTCGCCCGGCTGATCCGCCGCGACCTCGGAGAAGGGCCGATCGCGAGAGCCTTCGAAGAGGTCGATCGCGGCGGCTTCGTCCCTCCGGGCTCCGGCGACGTCTACCGGGACCGCCCGGTACCGATCCCCGAGCACCAGACGACGTCGCAGCCCTCGCTGATCGCCCGGATGATCGAGGCGATCGACCCCCGTCCCGGCGACCGGGTGCTGGAGGTCGGGACCGGGCTGGGCTACCAGACGGCGCTGCTCGCGAAGCTGTGCCGCGAGGTCGTCTCACTCGAGCGCTGGGAGAGCCTGGCGCGGCTCGCGCGCTCGAATCTCGAATCAGCAGGGACCCAAAACGCCGAGGTGATAGTCGGTGACGGATGGAAGGGGTGTCCGGAGCGGGCGCCGTTCGACGGGATCGTCGTGTCGGCGGCCGCGACGGAGGTGCCCGAGCCGTTCGAGGCGCAGCTCGCCGACGGCGGCCGGCTCGTGATCCCGGTGAAGAGGCGTGGCAGCGACGAGGTCACGCTGTACGTGAAGAAGGGTGGCCGCCTCGACGAGGTCCGTCTCGTGACGCCGGCGAGGTTCGTGCCGCTCGTGAAGGAGGAGCATTGAAGTCCAAGCTGGTCCCGCTGATCGCCTGCCTCGCGCTGACGGCGTGCGGGGTGTTCTCGGATTCCGCCGCCGGCGAAGGCTGCTGCGAGCCGGGGGCCGCGCAGTCGAGCTCGGCCGGGCCCGTCCCGACGGTCTCGTTGCCCACGGGGTCCCCGTCCGAGCCGCCGCCGTTCTCGTTCGCGGTCCTCGGCGACTTCGGCACCGGCGACGACGTCCAGCGAGCGGTCGCCGACCGCATGTGCTCGTGGCGCGACAACCACGGCTTCGACCTCGTCTTCACGACCGGCGACAACGTGTACCCGGACGGGCACCCGAGCCGCTTCGAGTCCGCGTTCTACGAGCCCTACGAGTGCCTCACCGACGACGGCGTCGCGTTCCACGCGGTGCTTGGCAACCACGACGCGCAGACCGACAACGGCCGTCCGGAGATCGAAGACGAGGCGTTCGGCATGGACGGGCGCAACTACGTCGTGCGGACCAACGGCGTGCGCTTCGTGATGATGGACTCGAACAACGTGAACATGGACTTCCTGCGCCGCGCGACGCGCGCCCGGGAAGGCGACCTCTGGACGATCGTGTCGATGCACCACCCGGTCTACTCGCCCGGCGACGGGCACGGCTCCGAGCCGGGCTTCCGTCCGAAGCTCCCGCGCCTGTTCCGCAAGCGCGGTGTCGACCTCGTCCTCCAAGGCCACGACCACCTCTACGCGGTGACGAAGCCGTTGCGCGGGATCCGCTACGTGGTGACCGGCGGCGGGGGGGCCGGGCTGTACGGCTGCACGAGCCAGCCCTTCAGCGCGAAGTGCGAGGAACGGCACCACTTCCTGTACGTGACGGCGACGGCCGACGCGCTGGAGGTCCAGGCCGTCCCGGCGAAGGGCAAGGTCTTCCACTCCTTCACGACCGAGGGCATCGACTAGGCCGCTAGGGCTCGAGGGCGCCGACGGCCGCTTTTAACGTAGGATTCGACAACTGGGGAAGTGGGCTTTGAAGGGTCTGGGCTGTGGTGGGCGAGATCGTTACGGTAGTCGTCAGTGTGGTGATCGGTCTCCTGACGGGATGGTTCTTCGAGCACAGGGCCACCAAAGCTGCTGAGCGACAGAACGTCCAGCTGCGTCGAGACATCATTGCGCTGAAGACGGACGTCCGCAGCCTCGGCGGAGACCCCGACGCTCGCCGCGATCCCCAACCCGATTCCGGCCTGCTCGAAGCCGTGCACGCCCGGGCGCGCGCCACTCAGGACGCGAGCGGGAAGGTCCTTCGCCAGGAGCTCGTCGCCCACTTCGTCCAGCGCGGCCGCGCCCCGGACGACGTCGAGGACGCGGTTGCGGAGCTGTGCAGCTCTGGGGCCGCCAAGATGGAGGGGCGATGGCTGCAAATCCTGTAGCGCGGCAAGTGTTCGTCGGCGTCGATTCCGGAGGGACGCGGACGAACGTGACGATCGAGGTCTCGAACGGCGCGGGCCCCTCGGTCGGCGACTGCTACGAGGTCGAGGAGAACCTGTCGGGAGCGCTCAAGCCCGAGCTCGTCCCGGACACGCTGAGGACGATCCTGGCGCCACTCGAGATCGTCGCCGACGAGCACGGCCTCGACGGTCTGGACGTGTACGTCTGGATCAGCGCCGCCGGCTTCACGCCGTGGACCCGTACGCACTACCTCGGCGCGATGAGCGACATCGCTCCCGGGTTCCTCGACGGATGCATCCGAAGCGTGGGTGCCGCCAACGACGGCGTGTCCCTTCTGCTGGGGTCGAGGGCCAGCGGCGTCGTCATCGCCGGGACGGGTTCCACCGTCATCGTCCGCTCCTCCGACGGGAAGGTGCACCAAGCGGGAGGGCACGAGTGGGTGGCGTGCGACGACGGCGCGGGGTTCTGGATCGGGATCAGGGCGATCCGTCAGGCCTATCGCGACTATGAGTCTGGCACGGGCTCGGTTCTGTTGCAGCGGTTCCGCCAGGAGTACAACGTTCGCGCGAGGGACGACCGCGCGTTCATCGAGACGCTTCGAGAGCTGGCGATCGGCCACAAGGACATGAAGAAGGAGATCGCCCGCTTCGCGGCGCGGGTCTGCCAGGCAGCGGAGAGGGGCGACAAGAGCGCGCAGAACATCGTGAAGGGCGAGGCCGAGTCGCTCGCGGACGTGACCGCTGAAGCTCTGAGGCGCCACTTCGCATCCGCCGAGCTGTCGCGGGGGCTGAGCATCGTCCAGTGCGGGAGCCTGCTCGCCAACGAGTTCTATCGCAAGAGCTTCGAGAGCCAGCTCGAGATGCGGCTCCGCACCGACGACCGGCATGCGGCGCAGCTGACGTTCGAGCGAGTGGCCACCGGCGCCGCCGCGGCAACTCAACTCGCACAGGACCTGGCCGGGTCGACGGACGAGATGCTCGAGCTCGACAGCGCTTTCAGACCGGCGATCGTCGTCGCCGACTAGGACCGCTCGGCCCCCTAGGGCTCGTTCTTCCCGTCGAACAGCGTCGACACCGAGCCCTCCTCGAACACCGCCTGGATCGTCTTCGCGATCAGCGGCGCGATCGACAGCACGGCGATGTTCTCGATCTCCTTGTCCGGCCCCAGCGGGAGCGAGTTCGTCACCACGACCTGCTCGATCCGCGAGTTCTTGATCCGGTCGATCGCGGGGCCGGACAGGATCCCGTGCGTCGCCGCGGCGTACACCTTCGTGGCGCCCGCCTCGACCAGCAGGTCCGACCCGTCCACGAGCGTCCCCGCGGTGTCGATCATGTCGTCGACGACCACGCAGATCTTGCCTGCGACGTCACCGACCACGCCCTTCGTCTCGCTCACGTTGCGGGCGTCCTTGCTCCGCCGCTTGTGCAGGAACGCGACCTGGCCGTGCAGGCCGTGATGGTCCGCGAGGTGCTGGACCCACTTGTCGGCGAGCCGCACGCCGCCGGCGTCGGGCGACACGATGACGAAGTCGTCGTCGAGGAACTCGGTGAAGTGATTGGCCAACACCGGCATCGCCGTGAGGTGGTCGAACGGGACGTCGAAGAAACCCTGGATCTGCCCCGAGTGGAGGTCGACCGAGATCATGCGGTCGACGCCGGCCGCCTCGTACATGTCGGCCATCAGCTTCGCCGTGATCGGCTCGCGGCCCTTCGCCTTGCGATCCTGGCGGGCGTACGGGTAGAGCGGGCAGACGGCGGTGATCCGCTTCGCCGAGGCCCGCTTCAGGGCATCGATCATGATCAGCTGCTGCATGATGAAGTGGTCGACGGGGTCGCCGATGCTCTGGATCACGAAGGCGTCCCAACCCCGGACGGACTCGGCGATGCGCGTGTAGTTCTCGGAGTTGGCGAACGTCGCGATCTCGACCTCGCCGAGCTTCATCCCCAGATGGTCCGCGATTTCCCTCGCGAGCGGACGGTTGGCGTCGCCGGACAGGAGGATCAACCGTTTCTTGGTCGACAGCTGCATGGGGAGCGAGTGTATCCGCGCCGGAATGCCGGGGGCCGGGGCGTCGTTCCCGCTGGAGAGGTGCGGGCGTTCCGCGACCCGAGGAGGAGGTTCCGATGACTGCGGTGGACCAACGGGCTTCGCTGGTTCGAAGCCGGCTCATCGAGCGGATCGAGCGCGTCGACCTGCGTGTCCGCGACGTCGAGCCGTCCCTGCGGTTCTACAGGGACGTGGTCGGTCTCGAGGTGCGCGAGCAGACGCCGAGCCGGGCCGTCCTCGCGTCCCCGGGCGGGCCGGCTTTCCTCGCGCTCGACTCGACGGGCGTCACCCGGCCGGCGGAACCCCGTGCGACCGGGCTGTTCCACGTCGCGATCCGCTTCCCCCACAGGGCGTCCCTCGGTGACGCGCTGGCGCGGCTCGCGGCCGCCGGTCTGTCCATCGGAGCCGGTGACCATGCGGTGAGCGAAGCGCTCTACATCAGTGACCCCGACGGCAACGGCGTCGAGCTCTACTGGGACCGGCCCGTGGACGAGTGGCCGGCCCCCGTGCCGGGTGCACTCGTGCCGATGGTGACGCTGCCCGTCGACCTGCAGGACCTGGTGTCCGACGGACGGGGCGAGTCCGCGGTCGGCGCTTCGGCGGCGGCCGGGACCGACATGGGCCACGTGCACCTCCAGGTCTCCGACGTCGAGCAGACGGCGCGGTTCTACGTGGACGAGGTGGGGCTCGACCTGACCGCGCGCCTGGGGGCCGAGGCTGCTTTCCTTTCTTCGAACGGCTACCACCACCACCTCGGCGCGAACACGTGGCGTTCACGCGGCGCGAAGCCGGCGTCGAGCGAGTCCGCCGGGCTCGAGCGGATCGTCTTCGCGGTCGACGGACGCGAGCGCGTCGAGAGCCTCAGGCTGAGACTTCAAGAGCACGGCCGCACGGTCTCGGGAGACGAGGGGGCCGTCGTCGTGCGGGACCCCGACGGGATCGAGCTCCGCTTCGAGGCCTAGGCCTCTTCGAGCACCAGCTCCGCCGCCAGGCCCGTCACTTCGCCGAGCCGGCCGGCCTCGGCTTCGAGCGCGGCCCTCTGCGCGCGCGTCATCTTGCCGAACGGCGCGACCTTGACGAGCGCTCGCTTCGACTTGCGCTCTAACTTCCACGAGGCGCGCACCCTTCCGTCGACCAGGACCGCGGGAAGCGACCACACCGCGATCGGCTTCGGCGTGTAGACGCGGTCGAAGAACGGCTCGTCGACGACCGCGACCTTGTGCGGCGCGCTCATGACCAGCAGCTGGTCGAACGACGGCAGCAGACGGACCCCTTCGGGCGACTTGGCGCGCTTCACCGACGCCACGTCGCGGGCGAGCATCCAGCGCTTCGCCTCACCGACCTCGACCTCCGCGAGCTCGTCACCGAGCAGGCGGAACACCCGCCGCGCCTCGGGGGGCCGCACGCCCCACCAGCGCGCCGCCTCCTCTACCGACGCAGGCCCGTACGCGGCCAGGAACCTGCGGAACGCCTCGGTGAGCGCTCCGTCGGTCTCGTACTCCTTCCAGTCGTCGATCCACTGGTCGGGTCGCACGAACGTCACGTTGCGGCCGGTGCCGGGCCCGAAGCACAGCCGCCCCCGGAACGCGGCGGGCTTCAGCAGCTCGCCCCAGCCGGAGAGCAGGCGCTCCTCCAGGTGCTTGCGCTTGGTGATGCGCAGGATCTCGCGCGCGAGCTCCGCCCGGCCGAGCATGCGGCCGTCGAGCGCCTGCGGGATCGCGTCGAGGACGGCGTGCAGGTCTGCCTCCTCGAGCCCGAAGTACTTGAGGAAGGAAGGGTTCTGGTACTGGTCGCGGGTCGCTTGAGCGGCGCAGTAGAGCGCGACGTCATCCGCGGCGAAGACGTGGAGCGTGCCGCGCATCGCCCACGTCTTGACGAGCGTGCGTTGCTCGATCGCGGAGTCGACGGATGCGGCGCTCACGCCGTTGACGCGCGCGGCGAGCGCCAGCGGGACGGTCGACATGATCTGCGCGTGCGCGCCGCACATGCGGCCGACGACCTCGACGAGCTTGCTCGCGGCAGTGCGCCGCCCGAGGTGCCCCCGCGCGATCCTCCACGCCGTCACCTGCTCCCACTCGAGCACCGTCCACGGAAGGAGTAGCGCTCCTTGCCGAACGCCTTCAGCGCGGCTACGTAGAACATCGCGTGCGTAGGCACGTGAGGCTGGCCGGAGATCGTCGTCACGCGACCCTTCCGCTTGACCCATCGCTCGCCGAGGAGGTGCGTCCCGTCCGAGGTGGGCACCTGCGCGACCCATGCGAGCCCGCGCCGGACCCTCCGGAGGTCCTCCGGGCTGCCTCCCCACGCGAACGCGTTGCCGAGCAGGGCCTTCGTCTCGTCGCCGCCCTCGTCGAGCCGGCCGCGCATCGCGCGCGACACGTGGCGGAAGTTGACCTCGGCCTGCGCGTTCGCCTGCTCCGACCCGTAACGAAGGAACCCCACCGGCCACAGCAGCGTCCCGCCGACGCCGGGGTCGTCGGTGTAGCAGTTGCAGTCCTCGTCGTAGAAGCGGTCCCGGATAGCGGCGCCGATCTCGACGCGGCGCGCGGCCCACTTCGCAGCGTTCGCCTCCGCCGTCGGCGTGCCCAGCTCGTTCGCCGCGCCGACCGCCGCGCCGAGGCCGAGCCACACTGCCTGAGCGCCGACGAGAGACACCCGCGGGCTCGTGCTCTGGCTGTCCGGTGACGCGCAGTGGAGGCTCGTCGTCGGGTCGCGGCAGATGTCGGTCAGGTACTGCGCGGCGCGCTGGATCGCCTCGTACACCTCGCCGCGCTGGGTCAGGTAGAAGCGGTCGCCGGTCTGCGCGAAGTGGTCCCACAGCGTCCATACGCCGAGCCCCGTCGAGTCGATCTCGTACGGCACCGGCCCTCCGACGACTCCGTCTGCGTAGTAGTTCTGCGCCCAGTTCCCCGCGGTTGTCGCGGCGGTGCCGCCGCGCGGGGGCCGGCCGGTCGCGGCCTGCAGCTCCGCGTAGCGGACGTCGTGACGCGCGACCATCTCGTCGTGGCCCGCCTCGTGCAGAGCGCGGTTGACGTAGGCGCCGTTGCGCACCCAGTCGAGGCCGAGCGGGGGCTGCGTAGAGATCGAGGCCACGATCAGGCCGCCTTCCTCGGGCCCTCGCGTCGCGGGGTCGGTCGCCTGCCTCATCGCGATCAGCGATCGCTTGGCGACCGCGCCGACCGCGCGCGGAGCGTTCTTGGGCAGCGCCGCGGGCTCGAGCCACGCCCTCCACCAGCGCGCCTTGGCCCTCATGACCGAGGGGGCGGTGCGTTTGCGTGCGTCCTGCAGGAGCGTGATCGACTCTTCGGACGTGACCGCCGCGGCGATCAGCAAGGTCGACGTCGCACTCCGCCGCTTGGTGAGCGAGAGCTGGTCGAGGAGCGCGGCGTCGGCCTGGCCCGGCGCCCCCTCCTCGCCCGACAGCTTCCCGTCTTTCGCGTCGTCGTAGGCGCTGGTGCCCGACGCGCCCTCGTACGTGTCGGCTCCTACCGAGTGACCTTCGGAGCGGCTTGCGAATCCCATCGTCAGCGCGACCGAAGAGGGGGAGCCCGTGGACTCGTCGTTTCCGGAGCGCGCGTGGACGATCGCGTCGGCGTCGGGGTCGTAGGACGCGCCGGAGTCGTTGTCCTCCTCGGAGCACCAGTCCTGGTGAGGGACCTGCGGCGTCTTCGTGAAGACCGGGTTGAAGTTGGCGAACCCGACGACGCGCACCGTGCGCACCTTCGAGCGCGCCGTCCTCGTGACGCCGACCTGCCGGTAGAGGACGTCGTCGTCCGGGGCGACGACGTCGCGCACGGTGACACGTAGCCCGACGGCCCTTCGCCGGAAAGTCGTCACGATCACGTCGCCGTCGTCGTCGGCCCACCTCTGTGACGCCGGCCACTGCCGGAGCCAGTCGAACTGCCACTTCGACGCCCCGGCCGTCCGCCACGCGAGCCCCAGCAGCGCGCCCTCGTTCGGTAGCGCCCCTAGCCGCGGCTCGTCCCGGCTGACGGTGCGGTACTTGACCTGGTCGTAGAACGAGGGCGACGGCCATTTGAGGACCGTGATCGTCGCCTTCTCGTTCAGCCCCGCCGACAGCGACTGGTTCCCGCTGGTGGCCGAGACGTCGGTCGGGCCGAAGTCCTCCGGCTCGCCTGCGCCCGCGCAGTTCGTGGTCTGGGCGCGC
>DASQDO010000042.1:0-12347 GCA_035634135.1 Actinomycetota bacterium | reverse complement strand
TCGCAAGGCGGCGGTGACGGCGTTCGCAGCGGCGACGCTCCTCGCCGGAACGGCGGTCCCCGCACGGGCGGCTGCGACGGACGGGTGCTTCCTCGGCTCGCCGAACATCGTCCGCGACGTCACCGACTGCGCGTTCTACGTCGTCGAGACGGTGAACGGGTGCTTCATCGGGTCGCCGAACATCATCCGGGACGTCACGGACTGCGCGGCCTACGTAGTCGACCGCCTCACCGTCTAGCCACCCGACCAGAGGAGGAACCGGATGAACAAGATCAGGACGGGCGTCGTCGCCGGCGTGATCGGCGCGCTCTCGCTGGCCGGGGCCGTCCCCGCCCACGCTTCGACCGCCGACCGCGACGCGTGCCAGATCATGGGCCCGCAGTACGTGGAAGGCGTCGTCGGCTGCGCGTGCGTCGTCATCGCGCTGCTCGCGCCGAGCCCTGTGCCCGACGTCAAGGTGTGCTCGCGGTAAGGCGCCGATCGGACAAGCAAAAGGCCCCCGTCCAGGACGGGGGCCTTTCCCTTATCTAGAACCCGGAGCCGGGATCTATGTCCAGCCGGGCCTCTATCAGCCACAGGTTGCGACGAACGCATTCGGGGCACAGCGCGATCCGCCGGTTGTTCGCGTCCGGCATCTCCTGCCACCCCAGCGGCGCGAGCCCGTTGCGGCGGGCCGTCGACGAACCGCACGAGGAGCAGAAGATCCTGTTCCTCAGCTCCCCTTGCGCGTCCGTCATCCGCTAGTGGCCGCGGCTCTCCGCGATCTCGACCCGGGCGAGCGCCACGCGCATCTCGGCCTCGGCGCGCTCGTCGGTGTCCTCGTCACGCCGGCGCGAAGCCTCTTCCGCTATGCGGCGGGCTTCGGCGACGTCGATGTCGGCGAGGTTCTCGGCCGAGTCCGCCAGGATGATCACGTGGTAGTCGTCCCTCGTGCCGGAGGCTTCGAGGAAGCCCCCGGGCACGAAGAACTCCTCACGCTGGTTCCCGGTCACGACCGCTACGCGGCCCGGCACTAGCGCGGCCAGGAACGGGATGTGGCCGCGCATGATGCCGAACTCACCCTCGGGCGAGCGGGCGACGACCATGTCGGCGTCGCCGCGCCACACCTCTTCTTCGGGGGAGACGATCGAGACCTGCATTACTCCGACAGCTCCTTCGCCTTCGCCTCGGCCTCTTCGATCCCGCCGACGAGGTAGAAGGCCTGCTCGGGCAGGTGGTCGTACTCGCCCTCGGCGATGCCCTTGAACGAGGCGATCGTGTCGGCGACCGGGACGTACTTGCCGGGGAGGCCGGTGAACTGCTCGGCGACGAAGAACGGCTGGCTGAGGAAGCGCTGGATCTTGCGCGCCCTCTGCACGATGATCTTGTCCTCTTCCGAGAGCTCGTCGATCCCGAGGATCGCGATGATGTCCTGGAGGTCCTTGTAGCGCTGGAGGATCCTCTGGACCGTCAGGGCGACGTTGTAGTGCTCGTCACCGACGTAACGGGGGTCGAGGATCCGCGACGTCGAGTCGAGCGGGTCGACGGCCGGGTAGATGCCCAGCGACGCGATCTGCCGCGAGAGCACCGTGGTGGCGTCGAGGTGCGCGAACGCCGTGTGCGGCGCAGGGTCCGTGATGTCGTCGGCGGGGACGTAGATGGCCTGGAGCGACGTGATCGAGCGGCCCTTCGTCGACGTGATGCGCTCCTGGAGCTCGCCCATCTCCTCCGACAGCGTCGGCTGGTAGCCCACGGCCGAAGGCATGCGGCCGAGCAGCGTCGAGACCTCGGAGCCGGCCTGGACGAAGCGGAAGATGTTGTCGATGAACAGCAGCACATCCTGGTGCTCGACGTCGCGGAAGTACTCGGCCATCGTGAGAGCGCTCAGCGCGACGCGCAGACGCACTCCCGGAGGCTCGTCCATCTGGCCGTAGACGAGCGCCGTCTTCTCGAGGACGCCGGACTCCTTCATCTCGAGCCAGAGGTCGTTGCCCTCACGCGTGCGCTCGCCGACGCCGGCGAACACCGACACACCACCGTGCTGCTCGGCGACGCGGTAGATCATCTCCTGGATGACGACGGTCTTGCCGACGCCGGCACCGCCGAACATCCCGATCTTCCCACCCTGCACGTACGGCTCGAGGAGGTCGATGACCTTGATGCCGGTCTCGAACATCTCGGTCTTCGGCTCGAGGTCCTCGAACTTCGGCGGCTGCCTGTGGATCGGCCACCGCTCGACACCCTCGGGCACCGACGACTCGTCGACCGGCTCGCCGAGGACGTTGTAGACGTGGCCGAGCGTGCTCGGCCCGACCGGGACCGTGATCGGGAGCCCGGTGTTGAGCACCTTCGTCCCGCGCACGAGGCCGTCCGTCGCCTTCATGCAGATCGCCTTCACGACGGAGGCGCCGATGTGCTGGCTGACCTCGGCCGTGATCGTGTCGGTCTTCCCTGCGATCGTCCGCTCGACCTCGAGCGCGTAGTTGATCTCGGGGAGCGCGTCCGGCGGGAACTCGACCTCGATGACCGGGCCGGTCACGGTCATGACCCGGCCCTCGCTGGTCTTCGGCTGGCTGAGTCTCTCTTCGGTTACTGCCATCTCGTCTCCTTAGTCGTTCGCGCGGCCCGCCGAGAGCGCTTCCGCGCCGCCGACGACCTCCATGATCTCCGTCGTGATCTCTGCCTGGCGTGCCTGGTTGTAGACCCGCGTGAGGTTCTCGATGAGCTCGTCCGCGTTGTCCGTCGCCGCCTTCATCGCACGGCGGCGCGCCGCGTGCTCGGAAGCCGCGGCCTCGAGCATCCCCTGGTACACCGCACCTTCGATGTAGCGCGGGAGCAGGTAGCCGAGGATGTCCTCGGGGGCCGGCTCGAACACGTAGCTCGGCTTCGGCCCGTCGGCGCTCGACTGGCTCTCGTCCAGGTCGGCGCGCGGCACCGGCAACAGCTTCAGGACCGTCGGACGCTGCGTCAGCGCCGACTCGAACTTCGTGTAGGCGAGACGGACCTCGTCGACGTCACCGTTCGTGAACGCGTCCGCAGCGGACTTCGCAACCGCCCGTGCGTCGTCGATCCTCGGCTGGTCGGACATCCCCTGCCAGGACTCGGTGAGGTCGTAGCCGCGGAAGCGGAAGTACGAGACGCCCTTCTTCCCGGCGACGAACAGACGTGTCTGCTCGTGGTCCCGCATGTCCCTCTCGGCTGCCCGGATGACGTTCGAGTTGTACGCGCCGGCGAGGCCCCGGTCCGCGGTGATCACGATCGTGCCGACGGTGCCGACGGTGTCGCGCTGCTTGAGGAGCGGGTGGTCGATGCTCCCGGCGTTCTTGGCGACCGAGGCCATCAGGCTGCGCATCTCCTCGGCGTAGGGCCGGGCCGCGTCCACGCGCTGCTGCGCCTTGATGATGCGCGACGACGCGATGAGCTCCATGGCGCGCGTGATCTTCTGGGTCGATTGGACCGACCCGATCCTGCGCTTGATGTCCCGGAGCTGAGCCATCGGCTACTCCCCCGAGACCGAGTCCGTGCCGGCCGTGTCGAGCTGCGCGGTCGTGTCGCCCGGGGTCGCGGCGTTGACGGCACCGCCACCACCGGCGTCGGGCACGCCCGCGGTCGAAGCCGTCGTCTCGGTCGTGTCACCCCAGGTCGACTTGAACTCGCCGACGGCCTTCTTGAGGCTCTCCTCGGCCGTCTCGTCGAGCTTGCCGCTGGTGCGGATCGACTCGGCGAGGCTCGAGTGCCGGGTGCGCACGTGGTCGAGCAGCGCGGCCTCGAAGGCCGACACCTTCTCGATCGGGACGTCGTCCGCGAACCCGTTCGTGACGGCCCAGATCGAGATGATCTGGTCCTCGACCGGGAACGGCGTGTACTGCGGCTGCTTGAGGATCTCGACGATGCGGGCCCCTCGGTCGAGCTGGGCCTGCGACGCCTTGTCGAGGTCCGAGCCGAACTCGGCGAACGCCTCGAGCTCGCGGTACTGGGCGAGGTCCAGACGCAGACGGCCGGCGACCTGCTTCATAGCCTTGACCTGCGCGTTCCCACCGACTCGCGAGACCGAGATGCCGACGTTGATCGCCGGGCGGACGCCCGAGAAGAACAGGTCGGACTCGAGGAAGATCTGCCCGTCGGTGATCGAGATCACGTTCGTCGGGATGTACGCCGAGACGTCCCCGCCCTTGGTCTCGATGATCGGCAAGGCCGTCAGCGAGCCGCCGCCGTTCGCGTCGGACAGCTTCGCCGAACGCTCGAGCAGACGGGAGTGGAGGTAGAAGACGTCGCCCGGGTACGCCTCGCGGCCCGGCGGGCGGCGGAGCAGCAGCGAGAGCTGCCGGTACGCGATCGCCTGCTTGCTGAGGTCGTCGTAGACGATCAGCGAGTGCTCGCCGTTCTCCATCCAGTGCTGGCCCATGGCGCAGCCGGAGTAAGGGGCGAGGAACTGGAACGGCGCGGGGTCGGACGCCGCCGCGTTGACGACGACCGTGTACTCCATCGCGCCGGCCTCTTCGAGGGCGCCGACGACCTCGGCGACCGTGGAGGCCTTCTGGCCGACGGCGACGTAGATGCACTTCACTGCCTTGTCGGTGCCCCACATCTGCCGCTGGTTGATGATCGTGTCGATTGCGATCGCCGTCTTGCCGGTCTGCCGGTCGCCGATGATCAGCTCGCGCTGGCCACGGCCGACGGGCGTCATCGAGTCGATGGCCTTGATGCCGGTCTGGAGAGGCTCCGTCACCGGCTGCCGCGCGGTCACGCCGGGGGCCTGGACCTCGAGAGGCCGCCGGGCCGACGTCCTGATCGGGCCCTTGCCGTCGACGGGGTTGCCGAGCGCGTCGACCACGCGGCCGAGCAGCTCGTCGCCGACGCCGACCGAGAGGATGTTCCCGGTCTGCTTGACCGAGTTCCCCTCCTCGACGTGGCTGGCCTCGCCGAGGATGACGCAACCGATCTCGTCCTCGTCGAGGTTCATCGCGAGCCCGACGACGCCGCCGGGGAACTCGAGCATCTCGTTCGCCATGACGCCGGGCAGCCCGCTGATGCGAGCGATGCCGTCACCGACCTCGGTGACGATCCCGACCTCCTCGCGCTCGGTCGTCGGACGGAAGTCCGTGACGTGGCGCTTGAGGGCGGAAGAGATCTCCTCGGGGGAGATCGACAGTGTGGTGGCGTCGCTACCGTTTGCCACTAGCCCCTCACCTGCTCCTTCAACTGTTCGAGACGGCGTCGAACCGTGCCGTCGATGACGGTGTCCCCGACCTTCGAGACGATCCCTCCGATGACCGAGGGGTCGACCAGGACCTTCACCTCGACCTTCTTGCCCGTCGCCTTCGTGAGCGCCGCTGCGAGCTGAGCCTGCTGCGACTCGTCGAGCGGGACGGCCGAGCGGACCTCGGCCACGACAGAGCTGCGTGCCTGCGCCGCGAGGTCCGAGAGCTCCTCCAGGATCTGCGGCAGCTGGCGGGCGCGGCCCTGGGCGACGATGAACTCGAGGAGCCCGAGCGTGTGCGGGCTCACCTTGCCCGCGAGGATCGACTGGAGCACCTTCGCCCGCTGCTCCCGCTCGATGCTCTTGTCGGACAGCGCCTGCTTCAGCTCGTGGTTGCTCTCGAGCAGCTTGCCGAAGTGGAAGAGCTCGTCCTCCACCCGGTCGAGGTCGCCCTCGGCCCGGACGATCGAGAAGAGCGCCTCCGCGTATCCGTGAATGAGCTCGTCGGTGGCCATCAGTTCGTGCTGCCCCCGTTCGTGCCCATCCCGGCGACGTCGCGGATGTACGCGTCGACGAACTCACGCTGCGCCTGGTTGTCGAGCGAGCGGCCGACGACCTTCTCGGCGAGGTCGATGGAGATCGCGGCGATCGTGCCCTGGAGCTCCTGGATCGTCCGCGTCCGCTCGGCGTTGATGGTCTCCTGCGCGCGGGCGACGATGTCCTCGGCGTCCTTGCGGGCCTTGGCCTCGTTGTCCTTGCGGACCTGGTCCGCCTGCTGGCGGGCTTCTTCGATGATGCGGTTGGCCTCGCTGCGCGCGTCGGCGAGCTGGGCCCGGTACTGCTCGAGCTCGGTCTGGGCCGACGCCTTCGACGACTCGGCGGCTTCGAGGTCTGCCTGGATCCGCTGCTCGCGCGCCTCGATGCCCTGACGGATCTTGGGGAACAGGATCTTGTTCAGGATCAGAAGCACGACCCCGAACACGATGAAGCCCCAGATGAGCTCCTCGACCGCGGGGAGGACGAGGTCGACACCGGAAGGCTCCTCGGCGTGCTCGGTCTCTTCCGCTGCGAGCAGCAGGAGCGAATGGACTTTGTCGATCATTCCTTACGCCCCCCTTAGATGATGAACGAGAGGACGAAGCCGATGAGCGCAAGGGCCTCGATGAGCGCGAAGCCGAGGAACATCGTCGTCCGGGTCTCTCCGGCGGCTTCGGGCTGACGGGCCATGGCCTCGATGGCGCTCGAGAACACCAGGCCGACGCCGATGCCCGGGCCGATGGCGGCGAGGCCGTATACGAGGCCCTTGCCGATGGTCGCGACGCCCTCGTCCGTGAGGCCGCCTTCCTGCGCCAGCGTGATCAGGTCGGTCATTTGTTGGTCCTCCCTCTTTCTGTAGTGATCTCTAGGCTGCGGTTGCGGGTGCTTCGATACCTTCGGTGAGCGGTTTCTGCGTCTCGACCTTGTGTGCTTCGTCGTGGCTGGTGTCCGCGTGGTCCCCGTGGCCGTGGATCGACTCGGAGATGTAGAAGGCCGTGAGCAGCGTGAAGATGTAGGCCTGGATCGAGATGACCATCATCTCGAAGACGAGCAGGCCGCACGCCACGACGAACGTGACGAGCCCGAGCGGCGCCGAGATGCCGACGTCGTCGAGCAGGAAGTCGTGCGTGAACAGGAAGAAGATCGTCAGCAGCACGTGCCCGGCCATCATGTTGGCGAGGAGCCGGATGGCGAGCGTGAGCGGACGGATGAAGAACACCGACGCCAGCTCGATCACCGCGAGCAGCGGCTTGACGGCCATCGGCACGCCCGGCGGGAACAGCGTGTCCTTGAGGAAGCGGAAGCCCTGCTTCTTGAACCCGACGACCACGAAGATCACGTAGGTCAGAAGCGCCAGCGCGGCCGGCACCGCCATCCGGGACGTCACCGGGAAGTTGATGCCGGGGACGATCTCGAGCAGGTTGCAGAAGAAGATGAAGAAGAACAGCGACGCGAGGTACGGCGCGTACTTCGGTCCGTCCTTCGGCCCGATCACGTCGACCGCGATCTGGTTGCGGACGAACATGTAGCCCTGCTCGGCCGCGTTCTGGAAGAACCCCTTCGGCACGAGCCGGCCCTTCGATCCCGCCCAGAAGAAGGCCAGGCACGCGAGGCCGGCCACGACCATCAACAGGGTGACGCGGTTGAACGCGAACGGCGTCCCCTCGAAGAGGATCGGGTCCCAGAAGAAAAGGTGATTGACGTCTAGCTCCATCCAATCAACTCCTTGTGTCGGCCGCGCTCAGGGGATTCGTCTCGGTTCCGGTGTGTTTGTAAGCCCCGGCAGCCTCCCACAGCACCAGGCCGAGGTGGCAGCCGATGAGGGTGAAGCCGGTGACGGGGAAGTAGACGAGGTCGAGCTCGCGCAGGGCGAGGGCGACCATCGTGAGGAGGAAGAGGCCGAGCATGAAGGCCGCGAGGCCTGCGGGGAGGAGGAGCTTCGGCTGGCGTTCCGCCACCCCTCCGAGGATGCGGGCCGAGAGCCAGAGGTTGCCGAGCGTCATGGCGACGCCGGCGGCGCCGGAGAGACCCCACTTGGGCCCGTCGACGAGCCACAGGATGGCGACGAGGACAGGAGTAAGGAGGAGTGCCCGGCGAGCCATCCGGCCCACCATCCCAAGCTCGATCACCTGGTCCCTCTCCCTTGTTCGAAGCCGCCCCGGCTCTTCACCGAGTAATAGACGTGCAGGATTCCGCCGATCCACCCGAGCACGCCGCCCACTACCTGTCCGATGGGCTCGATGCCGAGCCACCGGTCGACCAGGAGGCCGAAGAACCAGAACAAGGCCACCGCACCCGCGAACTCGAACGCGAGGGACATGCCCATGCCCGCTCCCGCCTGCGTGCTCTGGCCCCGTCCAGGCACCTTGCTCACCTGGAGTCCTCCCGCGACGAGGCCCACGGCAACCCGATCTCGGCTGGGCAGAGACGTGCTCCGGGGGCGTTCTGGAGTGGGAGGAACGGCATCCTAACGCATCTCCTTGCTTGTGAAACTTTTCACAAGCTACCCCAGAGAGGGCCGCGTTGCAACTCGCCAAAAGTCAGGTTTTGGGGGGCCGAAACCTGTTGCCGGGGGCCTGCGTGCGCAGTGGGTGGCGGATTCCGCAATGCGTTGCGCACGCGGCGGGGGTCAGCCGGGGCACGGCCCCCATTCGGGGTAGCCCGCGGCCCCTCGCTTGGTCTCCGGGCGCCAGACGACACGCCGGCGCGACCCGTCCAGTGCCGACGCCACGATCGCGCGGCCCTCGCGGTACGCGAGGCGCCGGCCGTCGGGCGACCACGACGGCGTGGCGGTGCGGGCGCGGCTCTCCCCCACCCGGTGGAGGTTCCCTCCGTCGTGGTCCATCACCCAGACCTCGGTGCGGTCGACGTTCTGGAACGTAGCGGCGATGTGCAGGCCGTCCGGCGAGAACCGCGGATTCAGGAAGCCCTGCCGCTCGGTGTACGCGGTCGTCAATCGCTCCTCTCGGGAGCCGTCCGCCTGCGCGATCCACACGTCGCCGTAGTCGCGGGGACCGTCCTGCTCCTCGGGGCGGCGTTCGAACGCGATGGCGTCGCCCCCGGGGGCCCAGGACGGGTTGAAGTCGTCGGTGGTCGGCTCGCTGGTCACCGCGACGTTCTCGGTGCCGTCCGCGGACACGACGCGGATGTCGCTCGTGGACGTCTCCGGGTCGATCATCGACGCGTACGCGATGCGGGACCCGTCCGGGGACCACTCGGGCTTCACGCCGGTAGCGACGACGCGCTCCTCCTCGGTCTCCAGGTCGAGGACGACGATCTTGAACTGCCCGTCCATCCGCACGAACGCGACGCGCTCTCCGTCCGGGGACAGCCGCGCATCGAACGCGTACTCGTCCCGCGTCGTGACGCGGCGCGGCGACCGGCCCTCTCGATCCGCTACCCACACGGCCGAATCGCCGCCGCCGGACTCGAACCAGGTCAGCGTGCGACCGTCGGCCGCCCAGCGCGGCTCGAACCGGGTCGTCGTCGTCGCCCTCTCGCCGACGGGCCGGAGCGCGCTCCCGTCGGGCCGGACCGTGAAGACCCTGTTGCCGGCGGGGCCGTAGAAGACGAACGCGATGCGCTCGCACGTGCGTGGGCCCGCGCCCGACGCCGGAGCGACGAGGCTCGACAGGACCAGCGTCAGGCAGACCGCGATGCGCTTCACGCGAAGCCCCTATCCGAGGCGGTCTTGGATCGCCTTCGTGAGCACCGGGAACAGCGTGTACAGCACGATCGCCCCTACTGCGATCGGCAGGCCGTAGACGAACTCGTTCCGGTTCACGAAGCGGAACGACAGCCCGGCCCCCGCTGCCAGCGCCGACCACAGGTACATCACCAATACCGCTTGGCGATGGCCGTGGCCGAGGTCCATGAGGCGGTGGTGCAGGTGCTCCTTGTCGGCGTGGAAGACGCTGCGACGGCGCCGCGCCCGGCGCACGATCGCGAGCAACGCGTCGACGATCGGCAGCGCGATGACCATCAACGGGATCACCAGGGGGAAGTAGGCGAAGAAGACCTGCGTGCCCGGCACCGACGGGTTGATCTGCGGCGCGTGGCCGATCCCGGCGACCGTTGCCGCGCCGAGCACGAACCCGAGCAGCATGCTCCCCGAGTCGCCCATGAAGATCTTCGCCGGGTGGAAGTTGTGCCGCAGGAACCCGAGCGAGATCCCGACGATCATCATCGCGACGAGCGGCGCCGTCGGGACGCCGGCGTAGAACCCCCGGACGGCGAAGTCGTACGTGTAGACGAAGAACGACGCCGCCGCGATCGCGACGATCCCCGCGGCGAGGCCGTCGAGCCCGTCGACGAGGTTCACCGCGTTGATCATCGCGACGAGCCACAGCACCGTGACGAGCACCGACACGTCGTCGGAGAGGTTGTACGCGCCGCCGGGCAGCAGCACGAACTGCATCTTCACGCCGGACAGGAAGAGGATGCCGGAGGCGAAGACCTGGCCGGCCAGCTTCACGGGGGCCGGGAGGTCCCTCAGGTCGTCGACCACGCCGAGGGCGAAGATGATCACGCCGCCCGCCAGGATCCCCAAAACCTCGGACGAGCCGGTGAACACCGTCTCGAACTCGCTCATCTGGCTGGCGACGGCTCCCGCGACGAGCAGGCCGATGAACAGAGCGAGGCCCCCCAGCGTCGGCGTCGGGTGCGCGTGGACCTTCCGGTCGTTCGGATGGTCGATCGCACCGAACCGCAACGACCCCCACCTCACCAGCGGAGTCGCCGCGAACGTCACGACGGCGGCCACGAGGCCGATCAGGAGGTAGGGGCCCACAGCCTCAGGCTACGTCCGGGTACGGGCGGAAGCGGGTGGTCAGCTCGCGGACGCGGCCGGCGACGTCGGAGGCCGTCGCCTCGCCGTCGTCCTTGAGCACCCGGGCGATCAGGCGCGCGACCTCCGCGACCTCGTCCTCCTTCATCCCGCAGGTCGTCATCGCGGGCGTGCCGATGCGGATGCCCGACGCGACGAAGGGCTTCTCGGGGTCGTACGGGATCGCGTTCTTGTTCACGGTGATGCCGACGGCGTCGAGCCGGGCCTCGGCGTCGCGCCCCGTGATCCCCACGGGACGGAGGTCCACCAGCATCAGGTGGTTGTCCGTGCCGCCGGAGACGATGCGCAGGCCCTCCTCCGACAGCGTCGCCGCCATCGCCTGCGCGTTGCGGACGGTCTGGTGCGCGTAGTCGCGGAACCCGTCGCTCGCGGCCTCGGCGAACGCCACGGCCTTCGCCGCGATCGAATGCATCAGCGGCCCGCCCTGCCAGCCGGGGAACACCGACTTGTCGATCGCGGACGCGTACTCCTCCTTGCACATGATCATCGCCCCGCGCGGCCCCCGCAGCGTCTTGTGCGTCGTGCACGTCACGATGTCGGCGTGCGGGACCGGGTTCGGGTGCGCTCCGCCGGCGACGAGCCCGATGAAGTGGGCCGCGTCGACGAGGAACATCGCCCCGCATTCGTCGGCGATCGAGCGGAAGGCCTCGAAGTCCCAGATGCGCGAGTACGCGGAGGCGCCGGCGACGATCATCTTCGGCTTCTCCTTCAAGGCGACGGCGCGCACCTTGTCGAGGTCGATCAGCTCGGTGTCCTCCTCGACGCCGTACGACACGGCACGGAAGATCTTGCCGGAGAAGCTCACCGGGAAGCCGTGCGTGAGGTGCCCGCCGTGCGCGAGCGACATGCCGAGAAGCGTGTCGCCCGGCTCCATGAAGGCGAAGTACGCCGCGACGTTCGCCACGGCCCCGGCATGCGGCTGGACGTTCACGTGGTCGGCGCCGAAGAGAGCCTTCGCCCGCTCGATCGCCAGCGTCTCGACGACGTCGACGTGCTCGCATCCGCCGTAGTAGCGGCGGCCGGGGTAGCCCTCGGCGTACTTGTTCGTCAGCGGCGTGCCGAGCGCGGCCAGAACCGCGGTCGACGAGAAGTTCTCGGACGCGATCAGCTCGATCTTCGTGTTCTCGCGGTGGACCTCGGCGAGGATGGCCTCGGCGGCCTCGGGATCGACCTTCTCGACGGCGGCCCAGTCGGCCCATCCGGGATTGCTCACCGGTCACACTCCTCTTGCTCGATGGCTGCGATCTGCTCGACGCGCGGCACGTGGCGGCCCCCCTCGAACGGCGTCTCGAGGAACAGCTCGGTGATCCGGAACGCCATCGCGGTCGCGACGATGCGGGCCCCGAGGGCGAGCACGTTCGCGTCGTTGTGCTCGCGGGCCATGCGCGCCGTGTACTCGTCGAGGCACAGGGCGGCCCTCACTCCCCGGACCTTGTTCGCCGAGATCGCCTCGCCCTGCCCGCTGCCGCCCATGACGATCCCCCGGTCGGCGTCGCCCGACGTGACCGCGCGGCCGACCGCCGCGCAGAAGCGGGGGTAGTCCGCGCGCTCCTCCGAATCCGTGCCGAGGGCGAGGACCTCGTGGCCGAGCTCCTTCAGGCGGTGGCCGAGGGCGGACTTGAGCGCGTACCCGGCGTGGTCGGATCCCAGGGCGATCTTCACCCCCGCATCCTAGAAGACCGAGCCGAGCGCCTTTTGGCTATCGAACGGCTCCGCCGAGGGTCGAGTCGCCGATTCATTCGCGCTCTCCACACAGGACCCGGGCCAGGACCCTCACCCCCGCCT
>DASQDO010000041.1:0-7370 GCA_035634135.1 Actinomycetota bacterium | reverse complement strand
CACGGCCTGAGTCGCGCACTAGACTGGGCGCGTATCAAAGGGCGGTAGCTCAGTTTGGTAGAGCGCTGGTCTCCAAAACCAGTGGTCGGGGGTTCGAGTCCCTCCCGCCCTGCTACCTCTTCGTGAACGTCGCCGTCACCGTTCCCGTCGTCACCACCGAGGCCCCCGAGTCCCCGCACGTCCCGTTCATCAGGAACACCGTCACGTTCTCGTAGGGACGGACCTTCACCGGCTTCTGGGTCGTCCCGCAGACGTGCGTCTCCTCGTCGCCGTCCGGCTGGACCACGACGCCCGTCACGGGCTGGCCGTGAGCGTCGGCGATCTCGATCGAGACGAAGCGCTCGGGCCCCCCGCGGAACTCGACCGCACCGATCGCGTCGCCGACGCGTACGGCGGTGCTGCGCGTGGAGCCGACGATCAGGCCGCCGCCCGTGTACTCGAGGGAGTGCACGCGCGCCCCCGCCGGCCGTGCCGGTGCGGGGCCGGCGACGAGAGTCAGCACCGCGGCACTCGCTGCGATCACCACCGGGAGTCGCTTCCTCATCTCTTCCTCCTGCGAGGCGACCGAACGGGATTTCGTCTGCTGAATACGTTCGGCCCCCGGACCCGTAACCCCTTCGAGCAGGACGAAGCAGACGAGCGGCGTATATTCCGGGTGCGGGGGCCGAGCCGGAGCCTCGAAGCAGGCGTCGGGCTCCCGATCCTCGAAAAGATCTCGCCGTCGACCGCGGCTTCTTCTCGATGGCCCCCGCCCAATAACTGCTACCGGTATCGGAGGAACCTTGGCCACGGAGAACTTCTGCACGGTCTGCCAGCGGACCGTCTACCTCGGAGAGGACGAGGCTCCGGTGTGCCCGGTCTGCTCGACCCCCCTGCTGCCCGCGCACGACGAGCCCGCCTAGCAACGTCGCGGCCAGGGCCTGCGAGGCCCCGGCGTGCTAATCTGACCGTTCGTCCCCCCCTGAGGTACCGACCCTTACGAACCGCGTCCGGGGGGATCGAGAAAGGGCTCTCGTGAACAGGCAGTACAAGCGCCTCATGAAGAAGGAGCAGGAGCGCAAGGCCACCGCGCCGCGCCCGACTGCGGCCGCGGCGGCGAACCGGCCGCGGACCAAGCCGCGCGAGTTCGTCAAGGAGGTCATCGGCGAGCTCCGCAAGGTGGCATGGCCGACCCGCAAGGAGGTCGTCGCCTACTCGACGGTCGTCTTCGTGAGCGTCGTCGTGATCGCCGCCCTCATCTTCGGGATGGACTACGTCTTCGCCAAGGGCGTGCTGTTCCTCTACGACATCGAGGGCTGACGTGAGCGAGACCGATCTCGAGCAGACCCAGACCGAGGAGGCCGCGGACGTCGTGGCACCCCAGCCGGAGGAAGGCCAGACGCCCGACACGTCCGGCCCCGACACGTCCGGCGCCGACAACGAAGAGCTCCCCCGGCTCGATCCCGACCCGGATCCCGCCGCGGACCGCACGACGTCGGCCGCCGACGACCCGAGCGTGACGCCCGGCGAGGCCGAGGCCAAGACCGACGAAGAAGAAGGCCCTTCCGAGGCCGCGCTCTACGAGGAGACGTCCATCCCTCCGAACGAGCGGCCCGGCGACTGGTACGTCATCCACACGTACGCCGGCTACGAGAACAAGGTCAAGGCGAACCTGATGTCGCGCATCTCCTCGATGAACGTCGAGGACAAGGTCTTCGAGGTCGTCATCCCGATGGAAGACGTCATGGAGATCAAGAGCGGCAAGAAGCAGGTCGTCCAGAAGAAGGTGTTCCCCGGCTACCTGCTGTGCCGCATGTACCTCGAGGACGACTCCTGGTACGTCGTGCGCAACACGCCGGGCGTGACCGGGTTCGTGGGGTCGGGCGCGAAGCCGACGCCGCTGTCGGACAAGGAGGTCGACAAGATCCTCCAGGTCAAGCCGGACCAGAAGAAGCTCAAGCCGCGGCTCGAGTTCGAGGAGCAGGAGAGCGTCCGCGTCACCTCCGGCCCCTTCGCGAACTTCACCGGCTCGATCTCGGAGATCAACGTCGACCAGTCGAAGCTCAAGGTCCTCGTCAACATCTTCGGTCGAGAGACCCCGGTCGAGCTCGGCTTCGACCAGGTCGCCAAGCTCTAGGACTCAACGGAGACGCATAGATGGGTGGCGCACGCCGCAAGAAGGTCGCGCAGATTCTGAAGCTCCAGATCACGGGCGGGCAGGCGACGCCGGCTCCCCCCGTGGGCCCGGCGCTCGGCCAGGCCGGCATCAACATCATGGACTTCTGCAAGCAGTACAACGCTGCGACGCAGAGCCAGACGGGCACCGTCGTGCCGGTCGAGATCACGGTCTACGAGGACCGCTCGTTCACGTTCGTCACCAAGACCCCGCCGGCCGCGGTGCTCCTGCGCCAGAAGGCCGGCGTCGACAAGGGCTCGGCCGAGCCCAACCGCACGAAGGTCGCGTCGGTGACGAAGGACCAGGTGCGCGAGATCGCTGAGATCAAGATGCCCGACCTCAACGCGAACGACGTCGAGGCCGCGATGAAGATCGTCGAGGGCACCGCCCGCAGCATGGGCATCACCGTCAGCTAACAGACCCCTATCGAGTGGGAGGCGGGCCGAGCTCGCCGCAGACCACGAGGAGGAACGACATGTCGAACAAGCAGGGAAAGCGCTACGCGGAGGCCATCAAGGCCGTCGACCGCGACAAGCTCTACTCGCCGCCCGAGGCGCTGAAGATCCTCAAGCAGTTCCCGTCGTCGAAGTTCGACGAGACCGTCGAGCTGAGCATCCGGCTCGGCGTCGACCCCCGCAAGGCCGACCAGATGGTGCGCGGTGCGATCGCGCTCCCCAAGGGGACCGGCAAGACCATGCGCGTGGTCGTGTTCGCGAAGGGCGAGAAGGCGACCGCCGCTCGCGAGGCGGGCGCCGACGAGGTCGGTGACGACGCGCTCGGCGAGCGGATCCAGGGCGGGTGGCTCGACTTCGACGCAGTCGTCGCGAGCCCCGACATGATGCCGACCGTCGGAAAGCTCGGCCGCGTCCTCGGCCCCCGCGGGCTCATGCCGAACCCCAAGTCCGGCACGGTCACCGACGACGTCGCCCGCGCTGTCCGCGACATCAAGGGCGGCCAGGTCGAGTACCGCACCGACCGTCACGGCAACCTTCACCTGATCATCGGCAAGAAGTCGTTCGACGAGGGCGACCTCGCCGAGAACTACGCCGCGGTCATCGAAGAGGTCGTCCGCGCGAAGCCCGCCGCCGCGAAGGGGCGCTACCTCAAGAGCATCACGGTCTCGACGACGATGGGCCCCGGGATCCGGATCGATCCGGCGAAGGCCAAGGACGTCGCCGACGACCTCGAGCCCGCCTCGGCCTAGAGCTCGTGTCCTCCGAGGCGGCCCGGCTCCTGGGGCTCCTCGCCGAGCCCGATCGTCTGAAGGTCGTCTCCGCGATCGTCCTCGGCGCGCGCACGGTCGACGCGATCGTCGCGGCAACCGAGCTCGAGCCGAAGGCGGTGGAGGTCGCGCTGTCGCGTCTCATCTCCGGCGGCCTCGTCGCGGACGACCGCCGCAACCTGTCGGTCGACTCCGAGGAGCTGCGGGCCGCGGTCCGCTCGGCGGCGGAGGAGCGGGAGGCGGGCGAGAAGCTGGGCCTCCCCCCGGTCGCGAGCGACGTGCTCCGCAGGTTCGTCCGCAATGGCCGGCTGGTGAGCATCCCGATGGCGCGCTCGAAGCGGCTCGTGATCCTGGACCACCTGAGCCAGGAGTTCGAGCCGGGCTGGCGCTACACCGAGAAGGACGTGAACGAGATCCTGGGCGACTACCACGAAGACGTGGCGGCCCTGCGCCGCTACCTGGTAGACGAAGGCTTCATGGCGAGGGAGTCGGGCGAATACTGGCGCACGGGCGGCACCTTCACCCCCTGACGAGCAAACCCCGCACGCGATCGACGACCCCCGCCGGATCGCACCGCACCTGCTGCTCGGTGACGCGCAGCACCCTCCACCCGCCCGCGGCTAACGAGTTGTGCCTGACGAGATCGCGCTCGAACGACGCGGCATCCGAGTGCCACCGCCGCGAGTCGGCCTCGACGCCGACACGGAAGTGCGGCCAGGCGAAGTCGAGGTAGTACACGCCGCCTTCGAGATAGACGGGATGCTCCCGCCGAACGGGCGGCAGCCCACCCCGCGAGAGGACGCCCGCGACGAGCCGCTCCAACGGTGAGCCGGGACGGCACCTCCCGTTCGCCTGCAGCAGAAGCCGCCGCAGCGTCCGGGGTCCCTCGACTCCCTGCCGCGACATCTCGCGCATGCGTGTCGCGATCGCCGCGGTGGTCGTCCGCCTCTCGACGATCGCCCGCATGAGCGCCGCTTCTACGAGCGGCGGGGGCAAGACCGCGGCGAGGTCGATCAACGTGCGTGCCGGGGACGTGATCGGGATGTTCCGGAGCCGCCCTCGATCGCGCGCAGCCAGATCCTTCGTGAAGTGTGCACAGACGCCGCCGGAGGCCGGGTCCGTCTGCGCGGGGTCCAGAGCTCGTCCACCGGCGGATGCCGGTCGACGAGGCCCCACAGGTAGCCGGCGGAGCGATGGGACAGAACCGCCCCGGGCCCCGCCCACGCCGCCGCCGCGAACGCCCGCTGCTCGAATGTCGCGGGGCTGCCGCCGACGCAGTAGACGCCGGGGTGGATCCGGCGGAGGCGCCCGGTGCGCACTCTGGTCTGGACCATCGACTTGGTCAGGCCGGTCTCGATCGCTTGGGCCCTCGTCACGACACCGTGCTGCCGTGCGGCGAGCCGGAGCATCCGCGCCTCCCGTTCTCTGTCACATCCCGCACGCCTAGCCGTCCCCATGTGACACAGAATCGGAGAGAGGGCCGGGTTGGGGTGTGGCGCAGGTCACTTTTCCCGCGTCCTGATATCCTGCCCCCGTTGCCCTAGACCGCCGGGGGGTCCGCCCTTAATCATCCGGCGCAGGCGGGATCGTTGCGCTTCCTTGCGCGGTCGCCTGCACTGGGCGGCCGCTTTTTTCGTGCCCACGGACAAGGAGACGCAATGGCGAGACCCGAGAAGACTGCAGCGGTCGAGGAGATCACCTCCCGCTTCGGCGAGTCGAGCGCGGCCCTCCTCACCGAGTACCGCGGCCTCACCGTCACCGAGATCGCCGACGTACGCAACGCCCTGCGCGAGGCCGACGCGGACTACAAGGTGATGAAGAACACCCTGGTCCGCATCGCGGCCCGGGACGTCGGGCTCGAGGAGCTCGCCGGGCTCCTGACCGGCCCGACCGCCATCGCGTTCTGCCGGGGCGACGCCGTCGCTGCCGCCAAGGCGCTCGACGAGGCCGCCAAGCGCTTCCCGGTCCTCGTCGTCAAGGGCGGCGTGCTCAACGGCAAGATCCTCGACGGCGACCAGGCCCGCGCCCTCGCCAGCATCGAGTCCCGCGAGGTCCTGCTCTCGAAGATCGCGATGCTCGTCAACCAGCCGGCCCAGCAGACCGTCAACGTCTTCTCGGCCCTCCTTCGCAACCTCGGCTCGATGCTCGCCCAGGTCGTCGAGAAGAAGGAGTCGGGCGAACTCCCCGGCGGCACCGGCGACGCAGCGACCACCGAGGCCCCGACCGAGACCGAGGCCGAGGTCCCGCAGGCCGCCCCCGAGGAGGCCCCGGAGGCCGAGGAACCACCGGCCGAGCTCCCCGAGGCCCAGGACCAGGCCGCCGCAGCACCCGAAGCAGACGCAACCGACGCGACCACCGACACCACCACGGACGAGGAGAAGGAGTAGCGAGATGGCAGACACTCTCACCCAGGACCAGGTTCTGGACGCAATCGCAGGTTGGACGGTCCTCGAGCTCTCCGAGTTCGTGAAGGCCTTCGAGGACAAGTTCGGCGTGACCGCCGCGGCTCCCGTGGCAGTGGCCGCTGCCGCCGGTGGTGGCGGTGGAGGCGACGGTGCCGCCGCCGAGGAGGAGAAGGATGAGTTCGACGTCATCCTTCAGGCTGCCGGCGACAAGAAGATCCAGGTCATCAAGGAGGTCCGTGCCCTCACGAGCCTCGGCCTGAAGGAGGCCAAGGACCTCGTCGACGGGGCGCCGAAGCCCGTCCTGGAGAAGGTCAACAAGGAGCAGGCCGACGAGGCCCGCGGCAAGCTCGAGGGAGCCGGAGCCACCGTCGAGGTCAAGTAACGCCCCGCGTTTTTCGAGCGGCCCCCGGGGTTCAGTCTCCGGGGGTCGTTTCGCGTCCGTTGTCTCGACCGCTGCGGGCGGCCCCCTCCCCTCCGTCAGACGCAGGCTTTAAGTCTTCCTCCGGGGAGGGGGCCGTCCTCGCTCGCCGCAACCGAACCGTCGCAGTACCTTGGGGACCGGGACCTCGTGGGGAGGCGCGTGTGGCTCGGACTGGACTTCGGGTGGTGCTGGCGGGCGCGCTCGTCCTCGCGGCCGCAGCCGTCTTCGTTCTGGCCGGCGGGGATGACACCGCTCCGGCTCCCCGGCCGCAGGGGCCTTCTTCCGGCGGGGTTGGTGACTTCGTTTGGGATCGCGGGGTTCGGTTCCAGCTTCGGAACGTCCAGTGCGGGACCGGCCCGACCGGGGACTTGGACACTGATGGGATTCGGCCCCGGGGGATGCATTGCTGGACCTACTTCTCGGTTCTCAACGAGTCCGACGTCGAGGTCCGGCTCCCTTGGAGTGCGCAGCGGCTCGTCACCGATCGTGAGGCCCTTCCGCCGTCCGGGCGGACTATGAATGCCATCTTGCTCGACGAGCCCGGCCACTTCTTCGACATGGCGATCCCGCCCGGGGGTGGGGGGAACGGCAGCCTCGTCTTCGACCTGCCGCTCGGGGCGGAGCGGCGGGCCTTGCGGTTCCACGTCGCCGAGGGGTCGCCCGGAGCGACCATCCGGCTCGACCCGTGCCCCTTCCTCAGCCGCAGCGGCGGCGGCTGCTACGCCGAGGACGACCTGGGAGCCGAGCCCGAGGTCGCCTATCCGTTCACGATCTCGGGCCACCGTGGCGGCATGGCGCTGTTGAACGTCTGCTTCGACTACCGCCAGTGGGTGGTCGTCGAGCCGCACCCGACCGAGGGCATGCCCGCGGACTTCACCGGTCACGGGGTGATGACGCTGACGAGCCCCGACCGGGCCGAGTTCCGGGACAACTCCGGCACCCTCCTGACTCTGGCTCCGACTCCGGAGAACGAGACACACTCGGGCCTCTGCGGCTCGCCCAACGCGAAAAAAGGTTGACCTTGACCTATGGGGGGAATACAGTCCCCGCAACTTCATAACCAGGGAGTTCTTACGAGCTTCTCGGCTTGCCAGCGTTCTATTTGACGCCGGTATGGGCGCCTGCCTATACTGGCTCTTCGTGTGTCCGCACCCCGGCTGTTCGACG
>DASQDO010000040.1:0-1969 GCA_035634135.1 Actinomycetota bacterium | reverse complement strand
AGCAAGGCGGGGCCGCCTCGGCGGGACCGCGGGAAAGTTGGAGGCACCGAGATAACCAGGCTGCGGCACGTAATAACGGGAGTGGTGGCGCTCGCGCTCATGGCGGGCGCCGTAACGCTGACCGGGCTCGCCCTGACGGGGAACCTGTTCCGCAACAGCACGAACGCGTTCGCGGAGTTCGAGAACTGTGGTCAGGGCCTGCGGGAGGGCGGCGACGTCAAGCTCCGCGGAGTCCTCGTCGGACGCATCGGCCCGCTCGAGCGGATCGAAGAGGGCGACTGCGAGGTCCGCCTCGACCTGTACCCCGAGTCGATAGAGCAGATCCCCGCTAACGCAGGGGCCGAGATCCGCGCCAAGACGGTCTTCGGCGAGAAGTGGGTCGAGCTGACCTATCCCGACGACCCCGACGAGGACGCGATCGCGGCGGGCGACGTGATCCCGAAAGAGCGCACGCTGGACCCGATCGAGGTCGAGACGATCCTCAACACCGGGCTCCCGCTGCTCGAAGCGGTCGACCCGGAGAACCTCGCGGCCGCGCTCGAGGCGCTGGCCGAGGGGTTCGACGGGCAAGAGGGCGAGGCCGGCGCCGCGATCCGCGAGGGGATCCGGGCCCTGCGTCCCCTGAACGAGGACAAGGCGTTGCTCGCGAGGGGGATCGACGCCCTCGACGAGTCGTCCGAGGTCCTCGACGACGTCGACGAGGACCTGATCGAGGCCCTCGACAACCTCGACTCGGTCAACGAGTTCACCGTGTCGAACGCGGCCCTGATCGAGGAGAACCTGAACCGGGCCCCGATCCTGTTGGACGAGCTCTCGGTCCTGTTCGAGACGCGCTTCGGCGACCTCACCAAGCTCGTCGACCGGGGTGCCACGGTGATCGGGATCATCTCGGCACGCACGGACGACCTCGAGAAGCTCCTCGAGGTCCTCCCGCAGTTCAACTCGAAGTGGATCCGCAACCTCACGCCGGCGTGCCCCTACCGCCAGGTGACCACCGAGCCGGGGGCCGAGGTCGGCGACCGCGTGCCGGGCCGCTGCTGGAGGGTCCACAACATCATCTCGCACAGCCAGGGCCCGTACGGGCCGGACGACGAGCAACGGCCGGGGCCGCGCAAGGCGACGCCGGCCGACTACGAGAGCCTCGGGCTCGAGCCGTCCGGGCTGAGCCAGCTCCTGTACAGCCCGGCCCTCGGCGCTCTCTCGGAGATCGACGCGTCACGCAAGGGCGGGCGCCGATGAGGAACACCGGGATCAAGCTCGCGGTCTTCACGGTCTTCACGATCTTCATCACGTTCTATCTCGCCGCGATCATCGGCAACCTGTCGCCGTTCAAGGACGTGTACCCGGTCAACGCGGTCTTCTCGGACGCGACCGGCATCCTCAAAGGCGACCCCGTCAAGATCGCCGGCGTCACGGTCGGCAAGGTGACCGGGTTCGAGGTCGAGCGGGGTCAGGCGATCGTGACGATGGAGGTCGAGGGCCACATCGACCTGCCCGAGAACGTCGGCGCCGACATCAAGTACCGCAACCTCCTCGGGCAGCGCACGATCAACCTCGTCGAGCCCGAGACGCCGTCGACCGAGCCCCTCGGCGAGGACGGGACGATCCCGGTCGAGAACACGACGCCGGCGCTCGACCTCGCGCTGGTGTTCAACAACCTCCGTCCGATCATCCAGTCGACGAACCCCGAGGACATCAACACGGTCGCCCGGGCGATGCTGAAGGTCTTCAAGGGCCGCGAGGACCAGTTCGCGCAGACGCTCGGGAACATCGGCGCGGTCACGCAGACGCTCGCCGGCCGCGACCAGCGCCTCGCGCGGTTGGTGACCGACCTGAACGACCTCACGAAGGTCCTGAACTCCCAGAAGGGGAGCATCCGCGTCTCGCTCGACCGATTCACCGAGCTGATGGAGTCGCTGGCCGACGTCACTCCGACGGTCGAGCGCGTGGTCGACCAGCTCGACGACGC
>DASQDO010000039.1:0-5040 GCA_035634135.1 Actinomycetota bacterium | reverse complement strand
GACGATGACGGTCGCGACGAAGGCGCAGCTCGAAGGCAAGCTCGAGGTCGAGCTTGCGCCGACGAAGAACCTCGTCGAGAACCTGCGGCGCACGAAGGACGCGGAGGAGGTCTCGCTGCTGCGCGAGGCGGTCCGCATCGCCGACGAGGCGTTCGGCTGGATCGTCGAGCGGCTGGGCCCCGGCCGGACCGAGCGCGAGGTCGCGCTCGACCTGGACGTCGAGATGCGCCGCCGGGGCGCGGACTCGATCTCGTTCGATCCCATCGTCGGGACCGGCCCCCTGTCCGCGCACATCCACCACACTCCGTCGGACCGCGAGATGCAGAACGGCGACCTGGTGCTGCTCGACTTCGGTGCGCGCTGGCAGGGCTACTGCTCCGACCTGACGCGCACGGTAGCGCTCGGCTCCGCGAGTGACCACCACCGCGAGGTCTACGGGTTCGTGCTCGCGTCCCAGACCGCGGGGATCGAGGCCACGCGCGCGGGAGCCGCGTGCTCCGGCGTGGACGCGGCCGCCCGCGCGGTCATCGACGACGCCGGCTACGGGGCGACGTTCGGCCACGGGCTCGGCCACGGCGTCGGCCTCGACATCCACGAGGCCCCGCGTTTCCACAAGACCTCGGAGGACACCCTGGTCGCCGGCGACGTGATGACGATCGAGCCCGGCATCTACGAGACCGGCTCGGGCGGCATCCGCATCGAGGACTGCGTGCTCGTCACCGACGACGGCTGCGAGGTGCTAGGCAAGGCCCCCAAGGACACCCTGATCGAGATCTCGGAATAGGAAGGCGTAGAGAAGATGATCTCCACCAACGACATGAGGCCGGGCCAGACCCTGAACCTCGACAACGGACTGTTCACGATCGTCGACTACCAACACGTCAAGCCGGGCAAGGGCCAGGCCTTCGTCAAGACGAAGCTCAAGAACCTGAAGAACGGCGCGGTCACGGAGAAGACGTTCCGCGCCGACGAGAAGGTAGACCTCGCCGTTCTCGACAAGCGCGAGATGCAGTACCTCTACGAGGACGACGCCGGGCTCGTGTTCATGGACAACGAGTCGTACGAGCAGGTGCACGTCGACCCCGCGCTGCTCGGTGACTCTCGCAAGTTCCTCAAGGACTCGACGATCTGCATGGTCCCGGTGTACGAGGGGACCCCGGTGGGCGCGGAGATGCCCGTGTCGATGGAGCTCGAGGTGGTCGACACCGAGCCGGGTCACAAGGGCGACCGGGTGTCGGGCGCGCTCAAGCCCGCGACGGTCGAGACGGGCGCGGTGGTGCAGGTCCCGCTCTTCGTAGAGAAGGGCGAGAGGATCAAGGTCGACACGCGCACTGGCGAATACCAGTCGAGGGTGCAGGGGTGACACCATCCCGCTCGTGAAGGCGCGCCGCACGGCGCGACGCCTCGCGCTGGACGTCCTCTACGAGGCCGAGATCCGCGACGAGCTGCCGAGCGAGGCCTTGGAGGCCCGCCGCTCCGGAGGCTGGGTGGTGGCGACGGCTTCGGACTCCGAGGAGCCGCCGGACGAGCCGACCGAGGAGGCCCTGGCCTACGCGGCGGACCTGGTAGCGGGGGTCCAAGAGCACCACGCGGACATAGACGTGTTGATAGCAGCGCACGCAGACCGCTGGGCGATCGAGAGGATGCCGGTGGTCGACAGGACCCTGCTGCGGATAGCCCTGTTCGAGCTGCTATGGCGTGAAGACATCCCGGTAGCAGTAGGGATAAACGAAGCAGTAGAGCTGGCGAAGTCCTACTCGACAGAGGACTCGGGCCGCTTCATAAACGGCCTCTTGGGCCGGATAGTGGAGGTAGAGAAGGGGGCCTAGCCCCCGGCTCCGGCCTTCGGGTTGGGCTCGGTCCCGGAAAGCGGCACTCGGACCAACGCGAGCGGCCCCCAACCCCATTGACCCTCGCGGGCTAGTCCTGTTGGCTTAGCGACGAGGGGGCGGACTACCTACCGGCTCGCGTCACTTGCCCCGTGGCTACCGCTCGCCGGGCGAAGGGAACTACTCGATGCCGAACCTACGTGCGCGGCTCCTCGGCGCAGCGACCGTCCTCTTCGTCCTGCTCCCCGGCCTCGCGCTCGCAGACGACTGGACCTGGCGCGACCGCGACGACCTCGACCGGCGGCTGTCGATCCACAGCGTGACCGCAGGCCACGACGAGGAGGGCCCGACCGTCACCGTCACGTTCGACCGGCCGCTGCGCGCCGAGGACATGGGCGAGAAGGACTTCGTCATCGTCGCGATCGAATCGGACGGCGAGGAGCCGAACGAGGAGTGGATCTACCTCGTCTCGATCGACGGGCAGCTCCAGCGCTTCTCCTACAACCCGCACTCCGAAGAGACGTACCAGATCGCCGACTACACGTGGAGCCAGCCGATCCCAGAGTCGGTCACGTTCAAGGTCACGGCCTTCTCGCCGGGGCACAGCCACGCGTTCTTCGCCGGCTCGTACACCGAGACCGCGCCGGGATGCGCCGAAGGCTGCTGGGATACGGCCCCCAACCGCGGCGGCTTGATCCACGACTGGACGCCCCCGTGGGTCCACGCCGTGAGGGAGCCGTCCACGTGGACGTACCAGCGGACGCTCAAGTTCTACTGGGAAGCGTCGGACTACGGCCTGTCCGGCTTCCGCAGCTCGACCCTTCTGATGTCGACTCCCGGCTCGGGCAAGTGGGAGCCGATCGCCAGACGCACCAAGCCCGGCCGCTACGTGGTCTTCGTGCGTCCGTTGACGCAGGGCTCGAACGTCATGCTGCGGCCGGTGGCGGTCGACGGCGCGAAGAACAAGACGCTCGGCCCCATCCGACGGACGCGGGTGCCGTACGACCAGACGAACCCCAAGGGGGGCCGGACGTTCACCGGGAAGTGGGCCGAGGAGGCGACGACCTCGTTCGGCGGGACCGTGCACACCTCGACGGCGCCGATGGACACGTTCTCGTACAAGGCGCGAGGGACGCTCTACTGCTTCCACGGCTGGTGGCGCGAGGGCGTGCGCGCGACGTTCGAGGTCGGCGGCGAGACCGCGGAGATAGACACTCTCGCAGGAGGCTCGGCCAGCGGCTTCCCGACGTGCATCGAGACCGAGACGGCGGAGCGCCGCACCGCGACGCTCACCGTCCACGAGGGCCGCGTGAGCGTCGACTGGTACTGGGCCGGCATCTACCCGCCGGCTACGGACACGGCCGAGGACGAGCCGTCCGCACGCGAAGGCCACCCCGTCCCTACGTCGACGGCGCCGTCGGCGCGCGCGATGGTGAACGCGCGGAGGTCCCTCAGCCGGTAGTGGCGGCCGCGGCGACCTCGCGGAACCACGCGAGCCCCCGGCTCTCGTCCGCGACCTCGCCGACGACCACGAGCGAAGGCGACGCCGGCTCCCGACCGGGCAGCTCGCGCAGCGCGCATCGCGCGACCCGCTGATCCTCCAAGGTCCCGTTCGCGACGACGGCTGCAGGCGTCTCGGGGCAGAGCCCTCCGGCGACCAGCTCCTCGACCACCCTCGAGAGATCGCGGCCCGGCATCAGGATCACGAGCGTGTCGGCCGACCCGGCGAGCCCCCGCCAGTTCGGCTCCCGCCCCGCGCCCGCCGAGCCCGTCACGAAGGCGACGCTCGTCGCGACGCCGCGGTCGGTAACCGGGATGCCCGCGTACGCGGGGGCCGCGACGGCGGACGACGGCGCAGGCACGACCTCGAACGGCACGCCGGCAGCCGCCAGAGAGCGCGCTTCCTCGGCCCCCCTGCCGAACACGAACGGGTCGCCGCCCTTGAGACGGACGACGTGCTCGCCGGACCGCGCGAGCCGCACGAGCAAGTCGTTGATCTGTTCCTGCGTGACGCAGTGACGTCCCGCCTGCTTGCCGACGTAGATCGCGCGCTTTCCCTCGACGAGCTCGGGATGCACGAGCCGGTCGTAGACGACGACGTCGCACGCCGCGAGCAGCTCCGAGCCGCGCACGGTGATCAGGCCCGGGTCGCCCGGTCCGGCCCCCACGATCGAGACGCCACCGTTCACCCAGCGACGCCCGCGCGGCGGCTCCGGACGACGCGCGGGCCGCGGCCCCGGGTCCTGCGTGAGACAACGCCGCACGAGCTCCTTCGCCTCGTCGACGCGGCCCTCGCGCACGAGCTCCAACAGCGGCTGGTCGAGAGCGTGCTGCCAGCGCCGGCGCCAGGTCTCGAAGTCACCGCGGGTAGCAATGGTCTCGGCCCGCACCTCGCCCAACAGGTCGACGAGCTCGCCGTACGCCTCGTCGATCTCCTCGGTGAGCTTGAGGCGCAGCCGCTTCGCGAGCGCGGGCGCCTTGCCCCCGGTCGATATCGAGATCCGCAGGTCACCGCGGCGCACGATCGAGGGCGCGGCGAAGTCGCAATAGGGGACGTCGTCCATGCAGTTGAGCAGCACGCGCTCGGCCCGAGCCTCCTCGGCAACGGCGGCGTGCAGCAACGGGTCGGGATCGGTGACGACGGCGAGGAACGCGCCCCGCAGTGCACCGACCGAGTACGAAGACAGGAGCACGACCTCGGCCCCCGCCTCCTCGAGCCCGTCCACCTTCTCCTTCGCCAGCGGACCGGAGCCGATCACGACACAGCGGCGGCCCGTCACGTCGAGCGAGACCGGATACCCGAACGCCATCTACGAGCGCCCGCTCACGTTGACTCCAAGCAGCTGCACCTTCCACGACCGGTCGCAAGACCCGCACACGAACGTCCCGGCCTCCTCGCTCGCCGGCTCGAAGTCCTGCTCCCCGCAGTACGGGCAGTAGAAGGGCTGCGACCCGCTCACTTGAGCCAGGCCTCCGGCGCGCGCTCCGCCCACCGATGGAAGGGCTCGCCGTCGTGCGCGGACGACGAGTACCGCCGGATCACTCGCTCGACGTAGTCCGCGAGGTCACCTGCCGGGACCTTCAAGCCCCGCACCTTCCGCCCGAGCTTGTGGTCCTCGCCGAGGTGACCCCCGACGTGCACCTGGAACCCGTCCGCCTTCGTGCCGTCGGGCCGGGAGATCAGACAGCCCATCAGCCCGATGTCGGCGAT
>DASQDO010000038.1:0-2696 GCA_035634135.1 Actinomycetota bacterium | reverse complement strand
CTGCCTGATCTCGGTGACGTCCTTCGCGAGCGCGAGCGCTCCGACGGTCGAGTCGCCGTCCGTCAGCGGGAGCACCCTGATCGAGACGTGCGTGTCGCCGCGCACGAGCTCGCCGTCCTTCAGCCGACGCGACTCGAGCGCGCTGTGCACGGGGGTCTCGCCGAGGCCCAGCTCGTCGAGCCACCGGCCGAGCGCGTTCTGCTTCACGCCGAGCCGCCGTAACGACGACAGCGCGTTCGGGGACGCCCAGCTCACGCGGCCGATCTCGTCGAGCACGAACAGCCCGTCGCCGACGCGCGGCCACTCCCCCGCCGGCGTGTCCGGCCACGGGAAGTCCCCGGCCGCGATCATCCGTGAGACCTGGTCGGCCGCCCCGAGGTAGACCTGCTCCAGCCGCCCCGGCCGCCGCGACGTCGCCGGGCTCCCCTCCTTGGTCACGACGGCTACGACGTCGCCGCGGAACCTCACCGGGACCGCGTCCATCCGGATCGGGATTCCGTCTACGAGCACGGGATCGTCCTGCTGCCAGATGCGACCCTCGCGAAACGCGCGCTCGACGATCGGCTGCTCCGGTTGCGTCACGCGCACCCCGACCATGTCGTGCGGGTAGAGCGTCTGCGACGTGAACGGCCTCAGCTGCGCGGCGACGTGGAACTCGTCGGAGCGCCCCCCGACGCTTACGTACAACAGGAGGTCCGAGAACGACAGGTCGGCGAGAACCTGCCACGACGAGCAGAGCGCGCGCAGGTGCTGAGCCTCTTCGGCGTCGAGGCCGGAGACGGCTTGGATGCGGTCTGCAAGGGTCGCCACCCCGGAATCGTAGGATGCCGCCGACCGATCGGAGGGGGCTCACAGTGAGAATCGCGGTCGTTTCCGACATACACGGCAACCTGCTCGCGCTCGATGCCGTCATGACCGACATCGAGAAGCACTCGCCCGACGAGGTGTGGTGCGGCGGTGACATCGGGTGGGGCGGCCCGTGGGCGTCCGAATGCATCGCACGCGTGCGCGACGCGGGCTGGACGACGATCAAGGGCAACACCGACATCTGGATCACGGGCGACCCGCAGGGGCTCGACTCGGAAGAGGACCGCGCCGAGCTCCAAGGCGTCGCGGCCGCGCACAACATCTCGAAGGAAGACGCCGAGTGGCTCATCAACCGGCCGCTCGGCCACCAAGGCCCGGGCTCGATCCTGCTCGTCCACGGCACGCCGCGTTCCCCGTTTGTCGCGCCGCTCCCGTGGGACCCCGCGTCGGCGTTCGAGGACTACGAGGGCCAGGCGACGGTGGTCGTCTACGGCCACGTCCACCACAGCTTCGTGCGGAGACTGTCCGACGGGACGATCGTCGCGAACGCAGGATCGGTGGGTCTCCCGATGGACGGCCTGACCGCGTGCTACATGCTGATCGACCAGCAGGGGGCGGAGTGGTGCATCCGCCACCGCCGCGTGCCGTTCGACCGGCGGGCCGGGATCGCGCAGGCGAGACAGATGGGGGGGCCGGTGGGCGAGCGTTTCCTCAGGTACATGGAGATGTCCGAGAGTTGAAGTCGTACACGATCGAGGAGGCGAACGCGCTCCTCCCGTACCTCGCGCCGACGCTAGTCGAGCTGCGGGAGAAGTTCGAGCTCGCCGAGAGCGCGCGCGAGAACGTCGCGCACGCGGCCGCCGGCAACGGCTGGTCCGAGAAGCGCGAGCAGTGGTCGGTGACGATGGCGCGGGTGGCGGAGCTGATGGAGCGGCTGCAGGAGTGGGAGCTCGAGCTGCGGGACATCGCGACGGGGCTCGTCGACTTCCCGGCCGTGCTGCACGACGAGGAGGTGTACCTGTGCTGGCGCCTGGGCGAGCCGGAGGTCGGGTACTACCACTCGCGGACGGAGGGCTTCGGGGGCCGGCGAAGACTCTAGAGGGCGCTACCCGAGCGGGTCTCGCTCGGGGTCGCGGCACGCCGGTGGATAGAACACCTTGGGAACGGATGACTCGGCGACCGCGGCCGATGTCTCCCCTCGGTCGCTCCCCTTACCGCCGCCGTTGCCGACCTCGTTCTCCTTCGGGGTCTGATCGGCCTCCTCGTCTCCTGCGGGTGCCCCACCGGGGTCCTGGTCGCCGGTATCCGGGGTCGACGTTCCCGCATCCGAAGGGCTGGGCTCGGGCGTCGCTTCGGCGTTGGCGACCTTGCCCGCGCAGTGGTTCGCGACGAGGGCCGTCTCGAACAGCGGGACGAGCGCGCTCGCGATCAGCAGGACGCCGCCGATCACGAGAGCAACCACCGCGCGGGATCGCCGGAACAAGGTCTCTGTGGGGCCGGCGACGGCGCGAACGAACTCGACCGCGCCTGCCATCGCAGGGCCGTCCGACCCATTGTCAGGTCGCTGCGCCGCGTTCTTGAACGCCGTCGTCGCACTCTCTAGCGACGACCTCACCGTTCCCCGGTCGTGGTCGTCCAAGAACGCGAGGACGAAGGCCACGAGCAGCGCTACCAGCCCGGCCCCGACCAGCGCTTCTCTCGCCGATTCTGCGTGCTCGACGACCTGATCCAGCGGCGTGCCCGTCAAGGCGGTGATCATCTCGCGACGACCTTCTCGGCGGGCTTCACTCGCCCTCGCCGTCCTGGGGCTGCGACTCGCGGAACGTCGTCAGGATCTTCACGATCGCGTGTCGCCTCTTCTCCCTTTCGTCGATGCAGATGCTCGCTTC
>DASQDO010000037.1:0-2411 GCA_035634135.1 Actinomycetota bacterium | reverse complement strand
TCCTCGTAGCTCAGGTCGGTGCGGTCGGCTATCTCGAAGAACGGCCGGGGGTCGAGGTCGACGCGCATCCGCCGGTCCGTGACCGTGCAGTAGAGCGCCCACTTCACGAGCGCCTTGATCGCCCACGGGAAGTAGTAGTGGAGGCTGATGATCGAGATGTCGGGGCACGCGTTAGCGTAGTCGATCGGGTAGACCTCGGTCCCCTTCACGAGGGTCTCGCAGGAGTTGAACTCCCACCGGAAGAACGAGTTGACGAGCCGGCCGATGTTCACGACCTCGCGGCCTACCTCCGGCGTGAGGAAGCCGTGCGACACCTGGTAACGGTCGTGCATCGGCCGGGACGGCTCGAACCGCATGACCATGGTCTCGGCCCCGATCGACAGCGACCGCGAGAACACGTCGAAGTCCTCGATCGCCTGCTGGAGGTGCATGAGCCGCTCGCCCGACTGGTCGTACCAGTGGTGGAGCTCGATGTCGTCGGCGATCCTCGTGACGCCGACCCAGGCCCCCCCGTCGAACGGCTTCATGAACAGGGGGTACCCGACGCGGTCCGCTACGTCGGAGAGGTCGAACGGCTGGTTGTAGCGCTCGGCCGTGTACGGGAACCGGGGGTTCTCCGGCGGCTTCTTAGTCGGGATCATCCACGTCTCGGGCACCTTGAGACCCAGCCGGATCATGGCGCAGTAGGCCGCGTGCTTCTCCATGGACTGGAACGTGAACGGGTTGTTCATCAGGTACACGTCGTTCATCAGCGCGACCTTCTTCAGCCACTCGCGCGGCACGTAGTACCAGTGCGCGAGGCGGTCGATGACGAGCGAATGTCGCGGCACCGCGCGCAGGTCGAACGGCTCGATCGTGACGCGCTCGGTCTCGAACGTGTGCGTCTCGCCCTTGAAGTCGATCTTCGGCTGCAGCCGCCGCATGATGCCCTCGAACGCGCCGGGCCAGTCCTCTTCGGTGCCGAGCAACAGCCCGATCAGGTGCGTATTCACATTCGCCTCCCCGTCAGCAGAACCTCGGTACGTGATGGGCTATCTGGTTCCTCCACGACGGCCAGTCGTGCGGGACGTCGTGACCCCACAGGTCGAGCTCGTGAGGTATCCCCTTGCTCGCGAGCACGCCGGCGAACTGCTTCGTGCTCTGGAGCGCGTTCGTCGTGTCCTCCCACTGCCCCTGGCCGCAGACGAGCA
The DNA here is from genome assembly GCA_035634135.1 of Actinomycetota bacterium. Taxonomy (GTDB): domain Bacteria; phylum Actinomycetota; class CADDZG01; order CADDZG01; family WHSQ01; genus JALZEG01. The sequence goes on along the minus strand of DASQDO010000037.1, from coordinate 1,221 downwards.
GCAGGCTCACCCGGTCGCGCAGCCACTCGAGGTGGTCGCCGCCCATGTGCGCGACGTAGTCCATCGGGTTGTTGAAGTAGAACGCGTCGCCGCGATGCCCGTGCCCGACGACCGACACGTCGTAGACGCCGCTCAGGCAGATCGCAAGCGGGAACAGGTCGGCGCGCTTCAGCGCGAAGTTCGCTGCGTGATAGGCGCCGAAGCTGCAGCCGGTCGTCATCGTCTCGACGTATCCGCCGCAGTCCATGTGGATGAAGGGCACGACCTGGTTGACGATCCAGTCCTCGTAGCCGCCGTGACGCTGGGCCCTCTCCTCGAGCGAGAGATCGTGCGCGTCCCAGCTCCCCGCGTCGTAGCTGTCGACGCAGTAGACCTTCAGGCGCCCGCCTTCGATCAGGTGCGCGAGCGAGCCGATCATCCCGTTGTTCTCGTAGTCCCACGAGCGGCCCTGCTGCGACGGGAAGACCAGCAGCGGCCGCCCCCAGTGGCCGTACGCGATGACGTCACCGTGGCCGCCGATCGCGGGGGCGGGCAGCGAGATGTGGTCGCGCCTCATCCCCACACCTTCGCGAGCAGGTCCGTCAGGTGCGGGTCGAACGTGTCGCGCCAGCCCACCCAGTTGTGCGCGTCACGGTTCTCGAACAGGTAGACCTCGTAGCCTTGCGCCTCGAGCGCGTCGCGTACTGCTCTGTTGTTCGCCAGGTTCTCCTCCACCGTCCCGCACGTCATCGTCACCGGCACCGGGTGTGCCCAGTCGTCCACGGCCAGCACCCCGCCGACGAAGCGGGAGATCCGCCTGAAGCGGGAGAACCCCGACTCGTGACGGTCGAAGCGCTGCCGGAAGAAGCTGCCGGATTGCAGGTACAGCCCGCCGAACGTAGCGGGCGCCTTGCGATGCTGCACGAGCATCGCGAGGCCCCCGAGGCTCGCGCCCATCCCGACGCGCGCCCGGCGCCCGTGTGGCGTCGGGGCGAGGCGGTCCAGCGCCGGCAGGATCTCGTGCGCCATCGCCCGCGAGTACGCAGCCGACGCCGAATAGGTGTTGTCGCGGTCGACGGGACCGACGAGCCCGGCTCGCATCCGCGGGAGCCGTCCCTGCGCCACCATCGCCGACAGGAAGTGCGTGAGCCCCGAGAACTTGGCGTACTCCGGGCCGTCGTGCGCGACGAGCAGCGGCAGCGGCCGGCGCGGGTCCGTGTCGGGCGGCGCCCACAGCCGCCG
>DASQDO010000036.1:0-7984 GCA_035634135.1 Actinomycetota bacterium | reverse complement strand
ACGTCCGGGTTGATCCGGCCCTCGAAGTTGCGGTTGCCCGACAGCACGGCGGTCACCGCGAGGTCGGCGTCGTTGACGGCCTTGCTCACCTCGGGGATCAGCGGCCCGGAGTTGCCGATGCAGGTCGTGCAGCCGTACCCGACGAGGTCGCAGCGGCGATCGACGCCGACGACCTCGCGGTCGTGTCGGTGCTGTCCGGCAACCGCAACTTCGAGGGCCGCATCCACCCGCAGGTGAAGGCGAGCTACCTCGCGTCGCCACCGCTCGTCGTCGCGTTCGCGCTCGCGGGCCGGGCCGACATCGACATGACTACCGAGCCGCTCGGCACCGGCGCGGACGGACAGCCCGTGTACCTGAAGGATCTGTGGCCCACAGCCGAAGAGGTGGCCGGGGCGATGAACGCCGTCACGGCCGAGCTCTTCACGCAGGAGTACGCGAAGGTCTTCGACGGCGACGAGAACTGGCAGGAGCTCCCCTCACCGACCGGCTCCCTGTACGCATGGGACGGCGAGTCGACGTACGTGCGGGAGCCTCCGTTCTTCGAGGACCTCGGCCCCGAGCCCTCGGACCCCGTCGACATCACCGGCGCGAGGGTGCTCTGCCTCGTAGGCGATTCCGTCACGACGGACCACATCTCGCCGGCCGGATCGATCGCGCCGGCGTCTCCGGCAGGGAAGTACCTGAAGGAGCAGGGCGTCGAGGTGCGCGACTTCAACAGCTACGGCTCGCGCCGCGGGAACCACGAGGTCATGATGCGCGGGACGTTCGCGAACATCCGCTTCCGCAACGTGCTCGCCGAGGGCAAGGAAGGCGGCTGGACGAAGAAGCTCCCGGAGGGCGAGGTCACGACGATCTTCGAGGCGTCCGAGGCGTACCGGTCCGAGGGGACGCCGCTACTGATCATCGCCGGCAAGGAGTACGGGTCGGGGAGCTCGCGCGACTGGGCCGCGAAGGGACCGGCGCTGCTGGGCGTGAGGGCCGCGATCGCCGAGAGCTTCGAGCGCATCCACCGCAGCAACCTCGTGGGCATGGGCATCCTGCCGCTGCAGTTCCGCGAAGGTGACACCGCCGAGTCGCTGGGCCTGACGGGTCACGAGACGTTCGAGATAACGGGGATCGCGGACGGGCTGAAGCCGCACGCGACGCTGACCGTCCGGGCCGGCGAGAAAGAGTTCGAGGTCGAGTGCCGGATCGACTCGGCGGTCGAGCTGGACTACTACCGCCACGGCGGCGTGCTGCAGATGGTGCTCAGGAGGATGCTCGCCGGCTAGGAGGGGAACGAGCCCGGGGTCCAGTCTTGGTGGACCTCCGATCCCGTGTCGAAGAAGTGGTCGAGGTACTCGCGCGGCTCGAACTCGCTGAGGCGGAACAACGAGAAGACCTCCGTTCCGGGGACGATCTCGACGGCGTCGTCGCCTCCCGGGCCGGCCGCCGGGCCGTAGCCCTGGGCGAGACCGACGTACTTGCAGTCGATGCCTTCGCAGTACGCGCGCGCCTCTTCCTCGGCCTGCGCTATGGCTTCGTCGATCGACTCCGCGCGCCACAGGGTGATGCGCTCCTCGAACGAGTCACCGTCGTGCCAGAACACGCACCTGACGCCGAACCACTTCACGGGATCCCCCTTCAGACGACGAGACGATAGAGCAGCCCGGCACCCGCGCTGGCGAGCACCACCCACAGCACGTTGACCTTGTAGCGCCACAGCGCCACCAACGACGCGATTGCCAGCGCGGCCGCGAACGCGTCTATCGACGTCGGGTCCGGGACCGGGAAGCCCCGCGAGCCGTCGACGTCGTCGAACAACGCTACGGCCCCGAACGTCACGGCGAGGTTCAGGATCACCCCTACCACCGCGGCCGTTATCGCCGACAGCGCCGCGCTCAGCCCCCGCTTCCCTCGCAGCCGCTCGACGTACGGCGCGCCCAGGAAGATCCACAAGAAGCACGGCGCGAACGTCGCCCAGGTCGTGATCGTTGCCCCGAGGATCCCCGCGACGACGGGATCGAGCCCGCCCGGGAAGTTGTAGCCTCCGAGGAAGCCGACGAACTCGGTCACCATGATCAGGGGGCCGGGTGTCGACTCGGCCAGACCGAGGCCGGTCACCATCTGCCCGGGCGCCAGCCATCCGAACTGCTGCACGGCCGCCTCGTTGATGTACGAGAGCACCGCGTACGCGCCGCCGAACGTCACCATCGCCGCCTGGCTGAAGAACAACGCCTCCTTGGAAAGCGTGTCCTCGGTCCCGCGCCACAAGAGCACGAGCAGCAACGGCCCCCACCAGATCGCGAGCCCGGTCAGCAGCACGGCGACGCTGCGGCGCCACGTCGGGCGCACCCGTTCGAGTGCCGCCCCCGAGATGACGTGATCGCCTTCTCTTTCTTCTCCGTGGCCCGAGGCCGGCCACCAGCGCGGGTCGATCCTCGATCCCACGTAGCCCGCGATCGCAGCCCCGAGCACGATCAACGGGAACGGCACGTCGAGAAAGAAGATCGTCACGAACGCAAGCGCGGCGACGGCCCACGCCGCCGGCGTCTTCAGCGCCTTCGAGCCCACCCGGATCACCGCGACCGCCACGAGCCCGATCACCGCCGAGCACAGCCCGTAGAAGACGGCCGCGATCCACGTGACGTCCCCGTGCGCGGCGTACGTCCACGAGAGGCCGAGGATCAGAAAGAACGCCGGGAGCACGAACAGGACGCCGGCGACGATCCCGCCGAGCGTCCCGTTGAGCAGCCACCCGACGTAGATCGCGAGCTGCTGCGCCTCGGGGCCCGGCAGCAGCATGCAGAAGTTCAGCGCGTGGAGGAAGCGGTCGTCGTTGATCCAGCGCCGCCGGTCGACGAGCTCGTCGTGCATGATCGCGATCTGCCCGGCGGGCCCGCCGAAGTTGATGAAGCCGAGCTTCAGCCACCACAGAAACGCCTCGCGCCGCGGCACGAGATCGCGCTGAGGCGCGGGGGACGTCATGGAGCGATGCGGAGGAGGCTTAGCGCTTCGAGTACTGAGGCGCCTTGCGGGCCTTCTTGAGCCCGTACTTGCGACGCTCTTTCTCGCGTGCGTCGCGGGTCAGGAAGCCGGCCTTCTTGAGAACCGGCCGCAGGTCGGGGTCGAGTTCGACCAGCGCCTTCGAGATCGAATGCCTGAGCGCACCGGCCTGTCCGCTGACGCCGCCGCCCTCGATCTTGGCGATGATGTCGTAGCGGCCCTCGGTCTCGGTGAGACGAAGGGGCTCGGTGATGATCATGCGGTGGGTCGCGCTCGGGAAGTAGTCCTCGATCGGACGGCCGTTGATCTCCCAGCGGCCGGAGCCCGGAAGAAGACGTGCACGGCACACCGCTTCCTTACGCCGGCCGGTAGCGCGGACGAGTGCCTCAGCCACCGGTTACCTCCTCGACAGTGTGCGCCTGCTCCGGGTTGTGCGGTGCCGCGACGTCCTTGACGTCGAGCGGCTTGGGGGCCTGCGCCGAATGCGGGTGCTCCGCGCCGTTGTAGACCTTGAGCTTCTTCAGCATCGCGCGGCCGAGCCTGTTGCTCGGCAGCATGCCCTTGACGGCCTTCTCGACGGCGATGTCGGGGCGCTCGGCCATGAGCTTGGAGTAAGGGACCGAACGGAGACCGCCGGGGTAGCCGGAGTGGCGGTGGTACTGCTTGTCGGTCAGCTTGCTGCCGGTGAGCACGACCTTCGACGCGTTCACGATGATCACGTGGTCGCCGGTGTCGAGGTGGGGGCTGTACGACGGCTTGTGCTTGCCGCGCAGCCGCTTCGCGACCTCGGATGCGAGACGGCCGAGTACGACACCGTCGGCGTCGACGATCCACCACTCGCGCGTTATCTCGTTCGGCTTGGTTACGTGGGTCTTCATCACAATCCTTGCTCGTCCCGCGCTGGCGCAAGCGGGTGCCCAAAAAGGGGAAAGTGCAGGATATAGGCGCTATTCGAAGGGGTCAAACGGCCGGCTCCAACCGGTCTCGTATTCGACCGAGACCAGACAGAGGCCGTGGGGAGGAGCGACCGGCCCCGCCGCGGCACGATCCTTCGCCGCGAGGACGGACGGCATCCGATCCGGCTCCATCTTCCCCTCGCCAACTGCGACGAGCGTCCCGACGAGAGAACGGACCATCTGCTGGATGAAGGCGTCCGCTCGGGCGCGGATCCTGACGATCGAGCCGGCGGCCGAGCACGTCAGCTCGTAGAGGGTCCGCTCCGGGCTCGCGTCGGGGGCGGGGAGACGGCCGAACGACGAGAAGTCCCGCCGGCCGAGGAGGTGCCCTGCGGCCTCCGACATCGCGTCGAGGTCGAGGGGGCCGGGGTGGTGCCATGCAGTGCGCCCCAGCCAGGGGTCGGGGACGTCTTCCGTGGAGATCGCGTAGACGTAGGTGCGCGAACGGGCGTCGAAGCGCGCGTTGAACTCGTCCGGAGCGCGTACGCAGCCGTGGACGACGATCGAGGGCCCGCAGATCGAGTTGAGCGAGCCCCGGAGCCCCTCGGGGTCCGCGTCGTCGGGCACGCCGTCGGCGGACACGACCTGGCCGACCGCGTGGACGCCGGCGTCCGTACGTCCCGCGACCGTCAGGACCGGCGTAGCGCGCAGCACGCGCGTCAGCGCGTCTTCGAGATCACCCTGGACGGTCTTCTGCCCCGGCTGCCGTGCGAACCCGCGGAACGGCGCGCCGTCGTACGCGAGGTCCAGCCGGAGGTTCAGTTGGAGGAGTCGTCGTTTTCCGTGGCGGCGCCGCCCGCGCTGGGAGCGTCGTCGTCGGGAGCACCGGCCTCTTCGGCCTCTGCCGTCGCTTCCTCGGCAGCAGCCTCGTCGGCGCCGGTGTCCTCGGTCCCCTCGTCCTCGTCGTCACCACCGACGGCAGCAGCCGCACCGGCCGCGGCAGCGTCCGCCGCGCGCGAGCGAACAGGCTTGTCCTGCGGGAGGTCGGCCGACGCGCCCCGGCGGCGGGGCCGCGGGAGACGGCGGCGCTTCCCGCCCTCGTCCGGCTCGGACTCGACCGTCGTCACCGTCGCGCTCTCGACGAGCTCGATCAGTGCCATCGGCGCGCCGTCGCCGTTGCGGGGGCCGAGCTTGAGGATCCGCGTGTAGCCCCCGTTGCGGTCGGCGAAGCGCGGCGCGATGTCGGCGAAGAGCTTGTGCACGACCGCGCGGTCCTCGATCGTCGAGAGGACCTGCCGGCGGTTGTGCACGTCGCCCTTCTTGGCCTTGGTGATCAGACGCTCGGCGTACGGACGGAGCAGCTTGGCCTTCGCCTCGGTCGTCTTCACGCGCTCGTGCTCGAACAGCGAGAGCGCGAGGTTGGACAGCATCAGCGCCTGATGCGAGGGGTTCGACCCCAGCCTCGGACCCTTCTTCGGCGCCGGCATCGTCTAGAACTCCTTCTTCCGGAGGCCCAGGCCCATCTCCTCGAGCTTGGCCTTGACCTCGTCGATCGACTTCTGACCGAAGTTGCGGAGCTCGAGCAGGTCGTCCTCGGTCTTGTGGCCGAGCTCGCCGACCGTCGTGACGCCCTCGCGCTTCAGGCAGTTGTACGAGCGGACGGTGAGGTCCATGTCCTCGATCGGCTGCGCCAGGACGCCGGACTCCTCTTCCTCGCCCGGCTCGGGGCCGAGGTCGAGGCCGGGGCCCTCGCCCATCCCGGCGAACAGCTGGAACAGGTTGACGAGCGTCGAGCCGGCCGCGCTGAGCGCGTTGCTCGGCGTGATCGAGCCGTCGGTCTCGACGTCGAGGATCAGACGGTCGTAGTTCGTCATCTGCTCGACGCGGGTCGGCTCGACTTCGTACGTCACACGCTTCACCGGTGAGTAGAGGGCGTCGCTCGGGATCGTCCCGATCGCCTCCTTCGCGGCCGACGCAGCCGGGACGTAGCCGCGGCCCTGCTGGACGCGCAGCTCCATCGAGAGCGTCGCGTTCTTGTTCAGCGTGGCGATGACCTTGTCGGGGTTGAGGATCTCGACCCCGGCCGGGAGCTCGATGTCACCCGCGGTCACGGTGGCGGGACCGGTCACCCGCAGGTGGACCGTCGACGCCTCCTCGTTCTCGCTGCGGATCACGAGCTCCTTGAGGTTCAGGACGATGTTCGTCACGTCCTCGGAGACTCCGTCGATCGTCGAGAACTCGTGCAGCACGCCGTCGATCTTGACCTGCGTGACGGCGGCTCCGGGGATCGACGAGAGGAGCGTGCGGCGCAGCGAGTTGCCGAGCGTGTATCCGAACCCGGGCTCGAGCGGCTCGATGGTGAACTTGTTGCGTACGTCCGAGATCACCTCTTCGGTGATCTGTGGACGTTGAACGATCAGCAGATCCATGGGGCTCCTCTCCGCGTTGCCGTGCTGCGTGGGTTACTTGGAGTAGTACTCGACGATGAGCTGCTCTTGGACGGGGATGTCCATCTGGCCCCGCTCCGGCAGCGCGCGCACCTCGACGCGCATCTCCCGGAGGTTCGATCCGAGCCAGTCGGGGATCTCCCGACCCTCGGCGTAGGACGTGTTCTCGACGATCCGTCCCATCGCCTTGGAGCGGTTCCTCACCGTCACGACGTCGCCCGGCTTGACCCGGAACGACGGGATGTTGACCTTGCGGCCGTTGACCTCGAAGTGCCCGTGCGAGACGAGCTGCCGCGCCATCGGGCGGTTCATCGCGAAACCGGCCCGGTACACGACGTTGTCCAGCCGCGACTCGCAGATGCGCATGAGCTCCTCGCCCGTGACGCCCTTGGAGTTCGCGGCCTCCTCGTAGTAGCCACGGAACTGCTTCTCGAGGATGCCGTAGAAGCGCTTCGCCTTCTGCTTCTCGCGCAGCTGGAGCAGGTACTCGGACTCGCGCACGCGGCCCCTGCCGTGCTCGCCGGGAGGGGGGCGCCCCTTCTCGATCGGGCACTTCGGGGACTCGCAACGCGTTCCCTTGAGGAAGAGCTTGGTCTTCTCGCGCCTGCAGAGCTTGCAGACGGGGCCGGTGTACCTCGCCATCTAGACGCGCCTCCTCTTACGGGGGCGGCAGCCGTTGTGCGGCACCGGCGTCACGTCCTTGATCCCGATGATCTCGAGGCCCGCCGCCTGGAGCGAACGGATCGCGGTCTCGCGGCCGGAGCCGGGGCCCTTGACCTCGACGTCGACGCGGCGGACGCCGTGCTCCTGCGCCCGGCGGGACGCGGCCTCGGCCGCGAGCTGGGCAGCGAACGGGGTCGACTTGCGCGAGCCCTTGAAGCCGACGTTCCCCGCGGACGCCCACGACAGGACGTTGCCCTCGAGGTCGGAGATCGCGATGATCGTGTTGTTGAACGTGGACTTGATGTGCGCCACGCCGTGCACGACGTTCTTCTTCTCCCTACGTCGCTGCTTCTTCTTCTTAGGAGCTGCCAAAACCCGCCCTTCCTCGTGCGTCTGTCCTTGGAGGATCGCCGAGGCGATCCTTCGTGACTACTTCTTGGCCTTCTTCTTGCCGGCCACGGTCTTCTTCGGGCCCTTGCGGGTCCGGGCGTTCGTGTGCGTGCGCTGGCCGTGCACCGGGAGGCCGCGGCGGTGCCGGAGCCCCTGGTACGAACCGATCTCGACCTTGCGCTTGATGTGCTGGTTGACCTCGCGGCGGAGGTCACCCTCGACCCGGTAGTTGTTGCCGATCCAGTCGCGGATGCTGACGACCTCTTCGTCCGTCAGGTCCCGGACCTTCGTCGAGGGATCGACGCGCGCGCCGATGCACGTCTCGAGCGCCTTCGTTCGGCCGATCCCGTAGATGTAGGTCAGCCCGATGTCCAGACGCTTCTCCCGAGGGAGGTCGACTCCGGCGATACGTGCCAATGTTTCTCCTTAACCTTGCCGCTGCTTGTGCCGCGGGTTCGAGCAGATCACCATCACGCGGCCACGCCGGCGGATGATCTTGCACTTGTCGCAGACCTTCTTGACGCTCGGTTGCACCTTCATGACCCGGCCCCCTACTTGTAGCGGTAGACGACGCGACCCCGAGTGAGGTCGTACGGGGACAGC
>DASQDO010000035.1:0-3247 GCA_035634135.1 Actinomycetota bacterium | reverse complement strand
GGGGAGCATGTCGACGACCTGCAGCATCGTCGGGATCAGACCCGGCGCGTGCTCGCGCCCGAGGACGCCGCGCGCCAGCGCGGCGAGAACAGCGCGGACGGATTCCGGATAACGGACGGCGGTGTTCACAGGGGAAGTCCTACACCCCCGCGGGGTGGGTAGCTAACGCCGGCGCGGGGGGCGGCGCGAGCGGCGGTGCTGCCTGGCCTTCGGGTTCTTGCGCCGGCGCGGGGCGTCTTCCGAGACGCGCTTCGGCCGCTCGGCCTGAGCCTTCTCGACCGCCGCGATCACGTCCGCTGTCACCTTCTCGTCGACGTCGCCGCTGGTCAGCAGGAGCTGGAACAGCACGGCCCGCTCGAACTCCTGGATCGAGTCCGAGACCTTGTGGCGGCTGCCCTTCGGCGTGTCCCACTCGGCGATGATCGCCTCGGAATGCGGTACGCCCACGCGCAGGTTCGTCGTGCCGATCTTCCCTTCCCAGATGACCTCGCCCGGTTCCATCGCCTCAGCCCCTTCTCAACTAGCCATCTCTTTGAGGACCGGCGACGTCGAGAAGACCTCTTCGATCGTCGCGTCGAGCCCGAGACGCTTCAGCATCAGCTCGACGTGGCCCTTCTCGCCTGACGTGCACAACGTGACGCACAACCCCGTGGCGCCGGCGCGGGCCGTGCGGCCGGCGCGGTGCGTGTACGACGTGGGGTCGTCCGGCGGGTCGTAGTTGATCACCTGCTCGACGCCCGCCACGTCGAGCCCCCGCGCCGCGACGTCGGACGCGACGAGAACCTTCGCCTTCTGCGCGGTGAAGTCCGCCAGCGCCTTCGTGCGCGCGCCCTGCGGCATGTCGCCGTGCAGGGCCGCGACGGCGATGCCGCCCCGCTTCAGCTCGTCGTTCAACCGGGCCGCGTAGCGCTTGGTCCTCGTGAACACGATCGTCAGCGGCTGCTTCGCGACGAGCGCCAGCAGCACCTGGAGCTTGTCCATCGGGTGGACGAGGAAGAAGCGGTGGTCGATCTCTTCGACCTGCGTCATCTCCTCGGCGACGTCGACGTGCTCGGGATCGGTCATGTAGCGGCGCGCCAGCTGCCGGATCGTCGTGGCGAGCGTCGCCGAGAAGAGCATCGTCTGACGCTGAGCCGGGAGCCGCCGGATGAGCCAGTCCATGTCGTACATGAAGCCGAGGTCGAGCATGCGGTCGGCCTCGTCGAGCACGAGGATCGAGACGTCGTCGAGGACCATCGCGCCGCGCTCGTAGAGGTCCGCGAGACGGCCGGGCGTCGCGACGACCACGTCGATGCCGCGGTTGAGCTTCGCCACGTCCTTCGCCACCGGCCGGCCCCCGTACGCCGCCATCACGCGCAGACCGCCGGAGATCCCGTCGATCTCCTCGGCGACCTGGGCCGCGAGCTCACGCGTCGGGACCATCACCAGCGCGTACGGGTTCTGTCCCTTCCTGGTCGCCGCCGCCACGATCGGGACCGCGAACGCAAGGGTCTTCCCCGAGCCCGTCTGGGCCTGGCCGAAGACGTCGCGCCCGGCGAGGGCGAACGGGAGGACCCGGGCCTGGATCGGGAACGGACGGTCGAAGCCGCGCTTCTTGAGGCGCGCGAGGACGTCCCGGGGGATGCCGAGAGTGTCGAACGTGACCTCTTCGGTCATCGGGTCTGCCTGTTCCAGGACGTCACCATTCCTTTTTGATCTCGGGGGCACAGGCCCCATCTCCGTTTGGCGCCGGCCGAGGCCGTTGCCTCCGCCCGCGCGGCGAGGGACGGGCCCTGCCACCTGTTTGTGGCGCACCGCCGAAACGATGCGTCGAGGGAGGCGCCGAGGCCGGCGCTGCGTGGGCGTTACGCAGCCGAGTCTACCCGCCGCCGCCCCGGATGGCCGAATATGCACTGCGATGGCCGCTACGACGCTCATTCGAAACGTCTCCGTGCTGTGGGGGCCGGATCTCGCGCTCGTCGAACGAACGACGCTCGCGATCGAGGGAAGACGCGTCGCGGGGCTCGACGGAGGGGCCGCCCCGGCCGGCGCCGAGACCGTCGACGGCGGGGGCTTGCTGCTCGTTCCCGGGTTCGTCGACGCTCACGTCCACATCGGCTTCGCGGACCCGGCCGAGGTCCTTCGCCGCGGGGTTACGACCGTCCGCGACCTCGGATGGCCGCCCGAAGAGATCTTCCCGCTGGCCCGCGCGTCCGAGCAGCCCGGGTTCGCCGGGCCTCTGATCCGAGCGGTCGGCCCGATCCACACGGCCTCCGGCGGATATCCCACGCAGGCATCGTGGGCGCCGGCGGGAACGGGCTGCGAAGTCGCGGGCGAATCCGATGCGAAGGCGGCCGTCCGACGGCTCGACATGGGAGCGGCCGCGGTCAAGTTCGCGCTCAACCCTCCGGTCGGTCCGGTGCTGGACCACGACACGCTTCGGGGCTTGGTCGACGCCGCGCACGCCGCCGGCCTCCGCGCTACCGGACACGTGTACGGCCTCGCGGAGCTCCAGAAGGCGCTCGACTGCGGCGTCGACGAGCTCGCGCACATGCTGATGAGCGAGGAGGAGATCCCGGACGCGGTCATCGTCCGGATGGCCGGCGCCGGCATGACCGTCGTCCCGACGCTGTCGATCAGGTTCGGGCGCGACCGCGAGCTCGCGATCGACAACCTTGCCCGCTTCCGCGCCGCCGGCGGGCGCGTCGTCTACGGGACGGACCTCGGCAACGAGGGCCCCGGGCCCGGCATCGACCGCACCGAGGTGACGGCCATGACCGCGGCCGGCTTCGATTCGCTCGGGGTGGTCGCGGCGGCGACCGTCGATGCCGCGCGCCATCTCGGGCTGGATTCGAAAGGAGTACTGGGCGACGGGATGGACGCAGACGTCGTCGCGGTCCCGCTCGACGCGCTCGAACGTCCCGAGCTGCTGAGCGACGTGAAGATGGTGTGGCGAGAGGGCGGGCGCGCGTCCTAAGGAGCGCGGACCTCCACGATCTCGATCTTGAGCTCCCCCGCCGGGACCTTCGTCTTGACGGTGTCGCCCGCCGCGTGCCCGGTGAGCGCCTGGCCGAGCGGGGAGTCGGGCGTGAGCACCGGATGCTCGCCCCCCTTCTCCTCGCGCAACCCGAACAGATACGTCTCGGGCTCCTCGCCCTCGTACCGCAGCGTCACGATCATCCCCGGACGCACGACGCCGTCGTCGGAGGTCTCGATGATCTCGGCGTTCTCGATCATCTGGCGGAGCTGGCGGACGCGCGCCTCCTGC
>DASQDO010000034.1:0-1766 GCA_035634135.1 Actinomycetota bacterium | reverse complement strand
CGTCAGAGCTACCACGTGGGCGCGTACGCGATCGTGCGGACGGATGTACCCGAGATCTTCCTAGCGGAGGACGCCGACGCGATATCGCGCGCTTTGGCGATCCATCTCGTGGCGCAGCTCCCCGCGGCCGAGGTCTCGTCGCCGTCTCGCCTGCGCGACATGCGGGAGGCGTTGCTGGAGGAACGATGGGCCGATGCGCTCGTGGAATGGATCGACGAGACCGACGTCGCCGTAGACGTGTACGACGAACCTACGAAGGTGTGGTCGACCGACGAGCTCGATCTCGATCGGGCGTCGCTCGAGATACGTTTTGCGCCCTTGTTCGCAGACTGACTACTCGCGGAGGACCCGGCCCTCCATCCCGCCGGCCACCGTCACCACTTCGCCCGTCACGTGCCCGCTGATCTCGTCCGACGCCAGGGCGACCACGACCCCGGCCACGTCCTCGGCCTGGCCCACTTTCCGCAGCGCCATCGTCCTCGTGATCCGGTCGACGAAGCCGGGCTCGGCCAGGGTGTCGCGGGCCATCTCCGTCTCGGTCCATCCAGGCGCCACGACGTTGACCCGGCCCCTCGGCGCGATGTGGGTGATCTCGTTCTTGAGGCTCTTGAGGAAGCCGCCGGCGAGCGCGGACTTGGCGGCCGCGTAGTCCGAGTGGCCGGCCTCGCCGATCAATCCCGCGGTCGACGAGACGATCACGATGCTGCCGGTCTGCGTCGACTCCACGTGGCGGAGGAACGCGCGGCACGACAGGAACACGCTGTCGAGGTTGGCGGCGATCGTCGCGCGCCAGCGGTCGAGCCCCATCGTCCACACGGGCTCGTCCGCGCTCGGCCACTTCCCTGCGTTGGCGACGAGGACGTCGAGGCGGCCGAGCCGTTCGACCGCGTCGCGGAAGAGCGCGTCCACTGCGGCCTCGTCGGTGAGGTCGGCTTGGAACGGAACGCCTCCGGTCTCGGCCGCGAGCTTCTCGGCGCGCTCCGAGCTCGTGTTGTAGTGGATGCCGACCTTTGCGCCCTCGCCCGCGAACGTGCGGCACAGCGCGCTCCCGATCCCGCCGGCGCCCCCGGTGACGAGGACGCCCTTGCCGTTCAGCCCTGTCTCCCTCGGGGGCACGATACGTTGTCGCCCATGAAGGACGTGGGCATCGTAGGGATGCCGTATTCGGGGAAGTCGACGCTGTTCCAGGCGCTCACGAGCGCGGGCTCGGCCGGCGGCCGCTCGAACCAAGCGGTGGTCGACGTGCCCGACTCCCGGCTCGACGTCCTCGCAGGGATCGAGAAGTCCAAGAAGGTCGTCCACGCGAAGGTCCGCTTCGTCGACGTGCCCGGAGGCTTGACCGCGCAGGGGATCGCGGAGTTCCGTAACACCGACGCGCTGTGCATGGTCGTGCGAGCGTTCGGGCCCGACGCGAACCCGAAGTCGGAGCTCGCGTCTCTCGAAGCCGAGATGGTCCTCGCCGACCTGACGAACGTCGAGAGTGGTCTCGAGAAGGCGCGCACGAAGGCGCGCGGCTCGGCGGAGGGCAAGGTCGAGGCCGCCGTGCTCGAGAAGGCCCACGAGCTGTTGAACGCGGAGCGGCCGCTGCGCGACGGGACGTTCGACGACGCGGAGCGCAAGGTGCTGCGCGGCTTCGGCCCCCTCACGATGAAGCCGTGGATCGTCGTCGCGAACACCGAGGAGGGCAGCGGTTTGCCGGAAGGCCTCCCGTCCGACGCGTTCCCCGTGAGCGCCGCGCTCGAAGCCGAGGTCGCCGGGATGGACGA
>DASQDO010000033.1:0-3367 GCA_035634135.1 Actinomycetota bacterium | reverse complement strand
CTCCGCCCGCCTTCGGGCGTGACTGCACGGCGACTCCGGCCTCGCCTACCGCGTGCCGAAGATGCTGCGAGCGATCACGACTCGCTGGATCTGGTTCGTGCCCTCGTAGATCTGGGTGATCTTCGCGTCGCGCATCATGCGCTCGACCGGGTACTCCTTGATGTAGCCGTAGCCGCCCAGCGCCTGCACGCAGTCCGTGGTCACCCGCATCGCTACGTCGGATGCGTAGCACTTCGCGATCGCCGCCCAGTAGGAGACGTCCGCGGCGCCCTCGTCCACCGCGACCGCGGCCCGGTAGACGGCGAAGCGCGCCGTCTCGATCGCCATCGCCATGTCGGCGAACATGAACTGCATCCCCTGGAACGCCGAGACCGGCTTGCCGAACTGCTGTCGTTCGTTGCAGTAGCCGACTGCGAAGTCGAACGCGCCCTGGGCGATCCCTAGAGCCTGCGCCGCGACCGTGGGCCGCGAGAAGTCGAGCGTCCGGAGCGCGATCTGGAAGCCCTTGTCGACCTCGCCGATCACGTTCTCGCTCGGCACCCGGCAGTTCTCGAGGATCACCTCGGCGGTCGGCGATCCCTTGATCCCCATCTTGTCTTCCTTGCGGCCGACGGAGAAGCCCTCCATGTCCTTCGACACCAAAAAGGCCGTGATGTTCTTGCCCTTCGGCGCGTCGGGGTTCGTCACCGCGAAGTACGTGTAGAGGTCGGAGGTCCCGGCCCCCGTGATGAACCGCTTGGAGCCGTTGAGGATCCAGTCGTCGCCGTCCCGGACCGCCCGGCTCTTCATCCCGGCGGCGTCCGAGCCCGAGTTCGGCTCGGTCAGGCAGTACGACATCCGGTGCTCGCCGTTCGTGATGCCGGTGCAGACCTTCTTCTTCATGTCGTCGCTGCCGGCGAGGAGGACCGGGATCGCGCCGAGCTTGTTGACGGCGGTGACGAGGGCCACCCCGCCCGACCACCGGGAGACCTCCTCGACGAGAAGGCAGAGCTCGACCGCGCCGCCACCCGCGCCGCCGTATTCCTCCGGGTAGGAGACGCCCGCGAACCCGTTCTTCACCATGAGCTCGTCGATGTCCCACGGATACTCGTCGGATTCGTCGATCTCGGCGGCCCGGGGCGCGATCTTGTCCTCGACGAGCTGCCGCACGGACTGGCGGAAAGCCTCCTGCTCCTCGGTGAGGCGGAAGCTGAGTCCTTCGCTCATAGGCCCATGGTACCGGCCCCCTGGAACCCGACCGGGCGGTCTAGTTCCATTAGGCTGCGGCCTTCCCCCCGAAGCGTCGCCTCGGCGACGCTCCAAGAGAAGATCGAAGACACCCAGTAGGAGGCCCCCACCGTGCCCGGACCCATCGACCAGCTTCGGACCGCGATCGTCGAAGGCGCCCCCGGCGAGGAGATCGCCGCCCTCGAGTCGCCCGAGTCCGTCCGCGCCGTGTTCACGCGCAAGGACGAGCAGGACATGTTCGAGGGCATGGAGTCGAGCGCCAAGGACCCCCGCAAGGCCCTCCACGTCGACGAGGTCCCGCTCCCGCCGCTCGGCCCGAACGAGTGCCACGTCGCGGTCATGGCCTCGGCGATCAACTTCAACACCGTCTGGACCTCGATCTTCGAGCCCGTCTCGACGTTCGCCTTCCTCGAGAAGTTCGGCCGCGAGAGCGATCTCGGCAAGCGTCACGACCTCGACTACCACGTCGTCGGATCCGACGCGGCGGGCGTCGTGCTCCGCACCGGGCCCGGCGTCACGCGCTGGAAGCCCGGCGACCACGTCACCGTGCACTGCAACTACGTGGACATGGAGGCCCACGAGGGCCACGACGACTCGATGATGGACCCGAGCCAGCGCATCTGGGGCTTCGAGACGAACTTCGGCTCGCTGTCCGAGATCACGATGGTGAAGGCGAACCAGCTCATGCCGAAGCCCGCGCACCTGACGTGGGAGGAGGCCGCGTGCCTCGGCCTCGTCTCGTCGACCTCGTACCGGATGCTCGTGTCGCCCAACGGCGCCAACATGAAGCAGGGCGACGTCGTGCTGATCTGGGGCGCGACCGGCGGGCTCGGAGGCTTCGCGTGCCAGTACGTCCTCAACGGCGGGGGCATCCCCGTCGGAGTCGTGTCGTCACCCGACAAGTGCGAGCTGCTGAACGCCATCGGCGTCGAGCACGTCATCGACCGCAAGGCCGAGGGCTACGCGTTCTGGGACGGCGACCGCCCGAACCAGAAGGAGTTCCGCCGCTTCGGCAAGAAGATCCGTGAGCTCGCCGGCGAGGACCCCGACATCGTCTTCGAGCACCCCGGCAAGCAGACGTTCGGCGCGAGCGTCTTCGTCACGAAGCGCGGGGGCAAGATCGTCACCTGCGCGTCGACGTCGGGCTACGAGCACGTCTACGACAACCGCTACCTGTGGATGCACCTCAAGTCGATCATCGGGAGCCACTTCGCCAACTACAAGGAGGCGTGGGAGGCGAACCGCCTCGCGGCCCTCGGCATGATCCACCCGATCCTGTCGCAGACGTATTCGCTGGAGGACACCGGCGAGGCCGCGTACCAGGTGCACCAGAACCTGCACAAGGGCAAGCTCGGGATCCTGGTGCTGGCGCCGGAAGAGGGCGGGGGCGTGACCGACGAAGAGAAGCGGTCGCGCCACGTCAAGGAGATAGACCTCTTCAAGAAGTTCAGCGACTGACGCAGCCTCACTAGGCTCCGGCGATGCGGATCCCGTTCGCCCGCGCGCTGACGCAGCGCGACTTCGCTCTCCTGTGGCTGGGCCAGACGACCTCGCTCGTCGGCGACGGCATCTTCAACGTCGCGCTCGCGTGGCAGGCCCTCCAGCTCCCCGACGGCGCGAAGGTCCTCGGCGCGGTCCTGCTCGTCCGGAGCGCCGCACGCGTAGCGTTGCTGCTCGTGGCGGGCGCGCTCGCGGACCGGTACGAGAAGCGCCTCCTGGTGCTCGGCGGCGACACCCTCCAGATGGTCGCGGTGGGATGGCTGGCCTACGTCGTAGGAACCGGCGACCTGCACACCTGGCAGCTCGTAACCGTCGCCGGCGTCACGGGCGCCGGCAGCGCGATCTTCCTGTCCGCCTCGACCGCGATCGTCCCCGAGCTCGTAGACGAGGACTACTACCAGTCCGCGAACTCGCTGCGGAGCACGAGCGTGGTCCTGAGCGACCTGGTCGGCTCGGCGGCCGGGGGGCTGATCGTGGCCACCGCAGGGATCGCGACCGCGTTCACGGTGAACGCCGCGACCTTCGTAGCCAGCATCACGGCGCTCCTCTTCGTCCGGCCTCGCCGGCGGGCCGTGGCGGAGACCGAGGAGAACGTCTTCTCGCAGGTGAAGGAGGGCCTGCGCTACGTCGTGCGGACGCC
>DASQDO010000032.1:0-10237 GCA_035634135.1 Actinomycetota bacterium | reverse complement strand
GAGGCGGGGGGGCCGGGGGCCCAGATAGGCCGTCCGCACTTCGCCGCGGTGCTCGTGCGCCACGGCGCGGTCCCCGACTACCAGACCGCCTTCGACGAGTACCTCGCCAAGGGCGCGAAGGCGTACCTCACGCGCAAGCTGTACTCGCCGGTCGAGGCGACCGAGCTCATGGTCCGCTCCGGCGTCGTGCCGGTGCTCGCGCACCCCTTCACCCTGAAGCTCCCGATCGAGCAGCTCGAGACGTTCGTCGACGAGCTGGTCTCCGTCGGGCTGCGCGGGATCGAGGGCTACCACGGCGACCTGCCGGAGATCGAGCAGGAGCCGTACCGCGCTCTCGGCCGAGCGAAGGGCCTGATCGTCTCGGGCGGGAGCGACTACCACGGCGACATGCGTCCCGACCGTGGTCTTCCCGGCGGCAAGCACGGGGTCGAGGTCCCAGACGCGGTCTTGGAAGAATTGCGCTCCGCCGCACGAGAGCTGCAAGGAGTCGCATAGCGATGTTCATCACGAGGGCCACGCGACACGACAGAGCCGACATCGCAGAGCTCTACGAGGAGTACGGCTGGGGCGACGAGAACCTCGACAAGGGCAAGGCCTTCATTGCGCGCGACGGCGGCGTCGTCGGCGCGCTGCGTCTGGTCGAGGTCGAGCCGAACACGCTCGTTGTCGACGGTGTCCTCGTCAAAGAGGGCCGGCGCGAGAAGGGCATCGGCCGGCAGCTGATGCAGACGGCGATGAACAGCCGCGGGGGCACGATGTACCTCTGCTGCCACGACAACCGGATGCGCTTCTATTCGCACTTCGGCTTCGAGGAGATCTCGATCGACGACGCGCCGGAACCCGTGCGCAAGTACTGGGAGGAGGTCGGGGACTGGCCGACCGAGCCGGGCCACGAGCACTTCTTCATGAAGGCTCGCTAGACCACCTCTTCCGTAGGGCCGCCTCGATCCGCGCGCAGACGAGGACTATGATCGTCGCGGTCACGAACGTGAGGACGCGCGGCCCCCAGGAGCTGCGGCAGTCGGGTGGGTCGCACTCCAGCTCTCCCCCCGACGTCCCCACCACAGAGGCCCACCCTCCCAGCCAGATGCCGTAGACGAGGGCGCCCACCCACGCAACCACCCGCGTCACGGAGGTGCGCTCCGCGAAGCGAGCGCCGAGCGCGGCGAAGAGGAGCGCGAACGGCACGGAGGCCGTGATCAGGACGAGGAGCGTGGCCGCCAGCCCGCTCTCGCCGGCGGGATCCACGGGTACGTCGAACCAGGACCACAGCGACAAGGCGACGACTACGTGCAAGACGAGTCCCCACCTGGTTCTCGGGTCGGTCGCGGACACGCCTCGGAGGCTATATCGGCCGTCTCTCCAAGAACCGTCACACCGAGCTGGTTCACTTCTCGGCGATGAGCGACTCGCCGAGGACCCTGCGACAGAACGTGCGTGAGCTCCCGCGCGCCGCGTGGATCGTCTGCGCCGGCGCCTTCGTCAACCGGTTCGGCAGCTTCGTCTCGGTCTTCCTCGTCCTCTACCTGACCGCCGAGGGCTACTCGGCCGCCGCAGCCGGGACGGCCGCCGGCGCGTACGGCGTGGGCCACCTCGCCGCCTCCGCCATCGGCGGATACCTCACCGACCGCATCGGACGGCGCGAGACGATCGTGCTGTCGATGTACTCGGCGGCCGCCGCGATGCTCGCGCTGTCGCAGGCACAGGGGCTCGCCGCGATCACGTTCTTCGTGTTCCTGATCGGGCTCTCGTCCGAGCTCTACCGGCCCGCGTCCAGCGCGCTGCTCGCCGACCTCGTCCCGCCGGAGCAGCGCGTCGCCGCCTTCGCCGTGTGGAGGCTCGCCGTCAACGCAGGGTTCGCGCTCGGGCCCGCCGCCGCCGGCTTCCTCGCCGACCGCTCGTTCTTCTGGCTCTTCGTCGGTGACGCGCTCACGTCGGTCGTGTTCGGGACCGTCGCGCTCGTGAGCCTCCCGCGGGGGCGCCCGCCCGCGCCCGGCCCCCATGCGACCGGAGGTTCGATCCGCTCGATGCTCCGTCACCGGGCCTTCGTCGCCTTCCTCGTCGCGTCGGTCGGCATCACGTACGTCTACCTGCAGTCCATGTCGGTGCTCGCGCTGCACGTGAAGGCCGAGGGGTTGTCGACGTCCGACTACGGCTTGCTGGTCTCGTTGAACGGGCTGCTCGTCGTCTTCCTCGAGCTCCCGGTCGCGTCCGTGACGCAGCGGCTCGACGCACGGCGCGTGATCGCCGTCGGCTTCTTCGTGACGGGGCTCGGCTTCGCGTTGACGGCGTTCGCCGGCACGATGCCGCTGCTCGCGGCCACGGTGGTCCTGTGGACGATCGGCGAGGTCATCGACGCCCCGGTCTCGTCGGCCTACGTGGCCGAGCTCGCTCCCGAGCACATGCGCGGCCGCTACATGGGCGCGTGGGGCCTGACGTGGTCGCTCGGGCTCATGCTGGCGCCCAGCGTCGGGGCCCGCTTCTTCGCAGCGGCCCCCGACGGCGCGTGGCTGGCGTGCGGGGTCATCGGCGCCGTCGCGGCCGCGATCGTGCTGCTCGGGGGTCGCCCCAAGATGGTCGAGCCCCGGCTGCCGCTCGGGGCGCCGGGCCCCGAGCTACCCCGGATGGAGGGCTAGGCGCAGCTCGGCCAGTGGCCGGCGCCGCCCCCCGCGATCATGCGGGCGGCCGTGCGGGCCTGGGCGACCGGGTCGTAGATCGAGCCGTACCCGTTCGACGCCCATGTGCTGCTCGAGAACTGGAACAGCCCGTAGTAGCCGGCGGAGTTCACTGCCGACGGGTTCAGGCCGGACTCGCACGCGGCGACCGACAGCAGGTACGGGCCGCTCAGCCCGTACTCCGCGGCGGCCGCGTAGATGATCGCCGTCACCGAGCCCTCGGGGGCCGGAGGCGCGACCTCCACTGCCGGGGCGACCGGAGCAACCGGCGCAGCCGGGACCACGACCTCGGGCGTGGGGGTCGGGGGCGGAGTCGGCTCGGGCGTGGCCGCGGGCCGGGACTGGAACGTCCCCCCGCGGAACTTCATCAGCCCCGCCGCGCTCTCGCTCGTCTCGATGCCCCGCAGCTCGGAGCGGTCGAACCCGCTCAGCCGCTGGAGCGCGTCGGCGCCCACGTTCGCGCCGGGGACGCCCATCACCATCATGAGGACGCTCGCTACCCACAACCACGGTGCCAGGCGCTTCAACCTGGCCTTGCGACGCGCTCGCGCGCCGAAGCTCAACCGTTCCAATGCCAACCTCCAATGAGTGCCTGCCGCCGGCTCTACGAAGAGCCGTCTTCCCGGCCGGGGAGTTCGTCCGGCCGCCGGTCGATGCAGGCGGGCCCGTTGCTCGAGCCGCCGCACGTGGAGCTGCCCGCTCCGTCTTGCCTCGGGGGTCCCGCCGAGGCGGTCCCTCCGTCTTGCCCCGGGGGGTCCCGCCGAGGCGGTCCCTCCGTCTTTCTCCGGCGGACACGCTAACACCTGCAAGCGACGCGGTGGAGGCCCGAGACCCTGTGACGCCCGCCACAGGCCGAGATGTGGAGGATCGCCGGCCGCCCCGGGAGCGATCCGGCTCCCTCGGGGAGCGGACCCCAGAGCGCGGAATTTCCTCACCGGACCACCGGGCGGAATGAAGGCGGCCCCGATAGGTTGGAAGCTTCCAAACGCGACGAACCAAGGGAGAGCTTGTGGAGATCGAGATCGGCATCGGGAAGTCCGGTCGCAGGGCCTACGGCTTCGACGACATCGCAATCGTCCCGTCCCGCAGGACCCGGGACCCCGACGACGTCGACATCTCCTGGGAGATCGACGCGTTCCGGTTCGAGCTCCCCTTGCTCGCCTCGGCCATGGACGGCGTCGTCTCGCCGGCGACGGCGATCGAGATCGGGCGCCTCGGCGGCCTCGCGGTCCTGAACCTCGAGGGCCTGTGGACCCGCTACGACGACGCCGACTCGATCCTCGCCGAGATCGCCGAGCTCCCCTCGGAGAAGGCGACCGCCCGCATGCAGGAGATCTACGGCGAGCCGGTCAAGGAAGAGCTGATCTACAAGCGAATCCGCGAGATCAAGGACGCCGGCGTCACGGCGTCGGCCTCGCTGACCCCGCAGAAGGTCGAGCAGTGGAACAAGATCGCGCTCGAGGCCGAGCTCGACATCCTCGTGATCCAGGGGACGGTCGTGTCGGCCGAGCACGTGTCGACCCGGCACGAGCCGCTCAACCTCAAACGTTTCATCTCGACGTACGAGCTCCCGGTAATCGTCGGCGGGTGCGCGTCGTACTCGACGGCGCTGCACCTCATGCGGACCGGGGCGATGGGCGTGCTCGTCGGCGTCGGCCCCGGCGCGGCCTGCACCACTCGGGGCGTCCTCGGCCTCGGCGTCCCCCAGGCGACCGCGATCGCGGACGCCGCCGGGGCCCGCATCCGCCACCTCGACGAGACCGGCCGCTACTGCCACGTGATCGCCGACGGCGGGATGCGCACCGGCGGTGACATCGCCAAGGCGATCGCCTGCGGAGCCGACGCCGTGATGATCGGGTCCCCGCTGGCGACGGCCGCCGAGGCACCGGGCCGCGGCTACCACTGGGGGATGGCGACGTTCCACCCGACGCTCCCGCGCGGGGCCCGGGTCAAGACGTCGACGCTCGGCTCGATGGAGGAGGTCCTGGTCGGGCCGGCGCACGAGAACGACGGCCGCCTCAACCTCTTCGGAGCCCTGCGGACGAGCCTCGCGACGTGCGGCTACGCCAACATCAAGGAGTTCCAGTAGGCCGAGGTCATGGTCGCTCCGGCCCTCAAGACCGAGGGCAAGGCCCTCCAGCAGTCCCAGCGACTCGGGATGGGCGCCTAGGTCTTACGAAACGTAAGCAGTCGAGGGGGCCGGACCTTCGTCCGGCCCTTTTCGCGGGGGAGCCACGTGCCACTCGCCGAAGATTCCTAAGCTGCTGTGAAATCATCGTGAATAAACCTAGGCAAAAGTGCAAATCTCCTAAGGATTCCTCGACAGGCTACCGATGACTGTGCTATAGTTCCTTTGGAAGGAAGCGGAATCGACTTAGGAAGTTGGTGGTAAAAATGGTCGAGGCCTTTGCAATCTTCACCGCAGGGATCGTCGGGTTTGAGGGTCTTGCGTCCCGCTACGGGCGAGACAGCCGTGACGGGGACGATTGGGCCCTGCACCGCACCGACAGGGCGTAACACGGGCCCGTCGAGGATTCCCGGCCGGACCAATCCGGCCGGGACGGAAACACCGAACGAAGAGGTACTCACATGAACGTCGGACACATCCTGAACCACCTCGATCCGGGCCTGACCCCCGGGTGGGCACCCCCCCGTCCCGCCCGGCTCCGGCCGGCTCGGTCGATAAGGCGAGGGCGGTAGCGATCGCTGCCGCCCTCGACCCTATCGACCGCAAGATCCTGCGGTTCCTCCGCGAGGACGGCCGCATGTCGCATGCGGCGATCGCGAAGGAGGTCGGGCTCTCGGGCCCGGCGGTCCACGAGCGCGTGCGCAAGCTCGAGCAGCGCGGCGTCATCGCCGGCTACACCGTCATGCTCGACCCCGAGGCGCTGGGCAAGCCGCACGTCGCGTTCGCGCTCGTCACGCTCTCCGAGGGCAACGAGTTCGCGGCGGACGACCCGATCGTCGCGCGCATCTGCGACGAGCCCGACGTGCTCGAGTTCCATCGCATCGCCGGCCAGGACTGCTACCTGATCAAGATCCGGTCCGCGACCAACAAGGACCTCGAGAAGCTGCTGCGCCGCATCCGCTCGATCCGCGGCGTCGCCCGCTCGCGTACGACGATCGTCCTGTCGACCGAGCTCGAGCGTCCGACGATCGCGGTGCCCGAGCCCGAAGCCGAAGACGTAGAGCCCGCGCGCTAGGGACCCGTACTCTTGGGCTCCCATGAGCGAGCCCAAGAACGTCGAACAGCTGCTGGACCTCGGCACGCGCGTCCTCAGCGACAGCTCCCACATCTTCGAAGACCACGACAACGCGGCCGAGGCGCGCGAGCTCCTCGCTTTCTCGCTCGACGTCGCGACCGACGACCTCGACGACCTCGACGAGCACGACGGCGAGGTCCCGCGGCGCATCCGTGATCGCTACCTCTCGCTCGTCGCGCGGCGTGCCGGCGGCGAGCCGTTCCCGTTCCTCACCGGCCGCATCGAGTTCTGGGGCATGGAGCTCAAGGTCAGGCCCGGCGCGTTCGTGCCGCGGCCCTCGTCGGAGCTGACCGTCCAGCGCGCGCTGCGCAAGCTGCGCCGCCGCAAGGGCCCGGTCGTCGTCGACGTGTGCACGGGTGCGGGGCCGATCGCGCTCGCGCTCGCCGACGAGCTCCCGACCGCGGAGGTGTGGGGCGCGGACATCTCCGTCGAAGGGCTAGCGCAGGGCCGCGAGAACGCGAAGCTCCACGGCCTCGACAACGTCCGCTTCAAGAAGAGCGACATGTACGACGGGCTGCCGGCACGCTTGCGCGGCAACGTCGACCTGATCACCGGCCACGTCCCCTATGTCCCGGCCGGCGAGGTCGACGACCTCCCCGCCGAGGTGCGCGAGTTCGAGCCGATCTACACGCTGACCGACGAATCCGCGGACGGGCTGGGCCTCATGCGCCGAGCCGTGGGGGAGTCCGTCGAGTGGCTCAAGCCCGGGGGCTGGCTCCTGCTCGAGCTGTCGCACGACCTTCCGCCGAAGATTCGCCGGCTCGTGCGCAAGGCGGGGCTCGAAGACCACGGGGTCGCGAAGGACGACGACGACCTCAGCGTCGTGGTCGAGGCGCGAAAAACCCCGGAGCCCCGCAGGGCCGCGCGTTAGAGTGGCTCATGCCGCACTCTTCTTCTGAGCCCGAGCACCCCCCCGTACTGGTCCTCGACTACGGCGCGCAGTACGCGCAGCTGATCGCCCGCCGCGTGCGCGAGTGCCACGTTTACTCCGAGATCGTCCCGCACGACGCGCCGGTCGACGAGATCGCCGCGCGCAACCCGGCCGGGATCATCCTGTCGGGGGGGCCGAAGTCCGTGCACCAGCCCGGCGCGCCGTCGGTCGACCCGCGTCTGTTCGACCTCGAGGTGCCCGTGCTCGGCATCTGCTACGGACAGCAGGCGATGGCGCAGGCGCTCGGCGGTGACGTCGCTCGCACCGGAGTAGCGGAGTTCGGCAAGACCGACCTCGACGTCAAGGCTCCACAGTCCGTGCTGTTCCAGGAGCTCCCGGTCGAGCAGACCGTGTGGATGAGCCACAACGACGCCGTCGTTACGCCGCCCGAGGGGTTCCGCCCGACGGCAGCGACCCCCGCCTCTCCCGTCGCCGCGTTCGAGGACCCGGCCCGCGGGCTCTACGGCGTCCAGTTCCACCCCGAGGTCGCTCACACGCCGTGGGGGACCGCGCTGCTGAAGAACTTCCTCTACGACGCGTGCGACCTGCTGCCCGGCTGGACGATGACGTCGATCATCGAGGCGGGGATCGAAGCGGTCCGCGCGCAGGTCGGTGACGAGCGCATCGTCTGCGGCCTCTCCGGTGGCGTCGACTCGAGCGTCGCCGCGGCCCTCGTGCACCGCGCCGTGGGCGACCAGCTCACATGCGTGTTCGTCGACCACGGGCTCCTCCGTCAGGGAGAGGCCGAGCAGGTAGAGGACACGTTCCGCCGCCACCTGAAGATCGACCTCATCCACGTGAAGGCCGCGGACCGCTTCCTCGAGAAGCTCGCCGGCGTCACGGACCCCGAGGCCAAGCGCAAGATCATCGGCGAGACGTTCATCCGCGTCTTCGAGGAGGTGGCGCGCGACGACCTCGGCGACGCTCGCTTCCTCGTGCAGGGCACGCTCTACCCCGACGTCATCGAGTCCGGGACGAAAGACGCGGCGAAGATCAAGAGCCACCACAACGTCGGCGGCCTCCCCGACGACATGAAGTTCGAGCTCGTCGAGCCGCTGCGCAACCTCTTCAAGGATGAGGTCAGGCGCGTCGGCGAGGAGCTGGGCCTGCCCGAGGAGATCGTGTGGCGCCAGCCGTTCCCCGGCCCGGGCCTCGCGGTCCGGATCGTCGGCGACGTCACGCCGGAGCGGCTCGAGCTGTTGCGGGCGGCCGACGCGATCGGGCTGGAGGAGATCAAGAGGGCCGGGCTCACGCGTGAGATCTGGCAGTCGTTCGCGGTCCTCCCGTGCGTCCGCTCCGTCGGCGTCATGGGCGACGAGCGGACCTACGGCTACCCGATCGTGCTGCGCGCGGTGACGAGCGAGGACGCGATGACGGCCGACTGGGCGCGGCTCCCGTACGACCTGCTCGAGCGGATATCGACCCGCGTCGTCGGCGAGGTGCCGGGGATCAACCGGGTCGTCTACGACGTCACGTCGAAGCCGCCCGGCACCATCGAATGGGAGTAGCAGAGACACCCGGCATTGGTCGTGATTACCGAAACATCCTCTCTGGGACGTCACAGAACGTAGTCGGCATCGCGGTTGCCGCGGTCGCCACGCTCGCATCGAACCTCCTGATCTCCAACACGCTCGGGCGCGAGGCCTTCGGCGTCGTCACCGTCGTCACCCAAGCGGCTTTCGTGCTCTCGTTCGCCACGCGCGCCGGGATGGACATGGCCGTGCTGCGCGACGTCGCCGTGGAGGTCGGCGTCGGGCGGTTCGACCGCATCCGCGTGCCGGTGGCGCGGGCCGCGCTCATCGCGTGCGTCGTCAGCTCGATCGTCGCCGTCGTCGCGGTCGCGTTCGCCGGGGCCGTACGTGCGCTGTTCTCCATCGAGGGAGACCTCGGACGGTGGGTCGTCCAGGCCGGCGCCGCCGGGCTCCCGTTCCTCGCGCTCGCGAACGTGTGGCTCTCCGCGACGCGCGGGCTCAAGATCATGCGCTACACGCTCTACGTCTTCTGGGCCGGCCAGCCCGTGCTGTGGGTCGTGCTGATGCTCGCGGGCTGGCGGATCTCGGAGACCGCGTGGATGGCGGTCGCCGCGTACTCGGCGTCGTGGCTCCTCGCGACGTTCGCCGCCGCGTACTTCTGGCGCCGCGAGAGCAAGGGCTGGACCGCCGCGCCGATGGAGGCCGGTGCGCTCTCGAGGCTCGCGCGCTATGCGGGCCCCCGCGCCCCCGCCGCGCTGTTCTCACAGCTGCTGTTCTGGACAGACCTGTTCGTGCTCACCCGCTACGCGAGCGGCGACGACATCGGGATCTACTCGGCCGCCCTGCGCGCGGGTCAGGTCCTCGTGCTGTTCCTCACGTCGGTGAGCCTGATGTTCAGCCCGTTCGTCGCCGACCTCCACAACCGCGGCGAAACCGAACGCCTCGACAAGCTCTTCAAGGCGCTGACGCGCTGGACGATCGCCGCGACGATCCCGCTCTTCCTGTTGTTGCTGATCGCGCCCGACGCCGCGCTGCGCATCTTCGGGTCGGGGTTCACCGGAGGCCAGGCCGCGCTGCTGATCGTGCTCGCCGGCCAGTTCGTGAACATCGCCACGGGGAGCGTCGGCTTCGTCCTCATCATGGTCGGCCGGACCGGGTGGGACCTCGTGGTCTACGCGGGCTCGCTGGCGCTGAACCTCGCGCTCGCGTTCTGGCTCTGCCCCCGCTACGGCATGGAGGGGGCGGCGGTCGCCAACGCCGTGACGTTCGCGCTGTCGAAGTGGGCGCGGCTCGCGCTCGTGCACCGGTTCGTGAAGATCCAGCCCTACGACCGCCGCTACGGACGGCTCGTCCTTCCGTCGCTCGTGGGCGCCGCGGTCATGTGGGCCGTCCACGCAGCGGTAGGGGGAGGGGGGCTCCTCGACCTCGTCGCGACCGGCCTCGTGGGGACGGCCGCCTACGTGGCCGTCTACCTCGTCGGCGGGCTTACGCCGGAGGAGAGGGCCGGGGTCGCGAAGATCATCGCCCGGGTCCGGGCGGGCGGATAATCACAGGCATGGCATCCATCGACTACCTCTCGGGGCTGAACCCGGTCCAGAGGGAAGCGGTCACGCACGCGGGGGGCCCGGTCCTGGTGGTCGCGGGGGCCGGGTCCGGCAAGACCCGCGTGCTCACGCACCGGATCGCGTACCTCGTGCACACCGGCATGGCGCGGCACGGCGAGATCCTCGCGATCACGTTCACGAACAAGGCCGCGCAGGAGATGCGCCACCGCGTCGAGGGGCTCGTCGGCCGGCGGACCCGGGCCATGTGGGTCATGACCTTCCACGCCGCCTGCGCGCGGATCCTGCGCGCCGAGGCCGAGCGGCTGGGCTACACGCGCCAGTTCACGATCTA
>DASQDO010000031.1:0-4079 GCA_035634135.1 Actinomycetota bacterium | reverse complement strand
TGCTGGGCTCGATCCCTGCCAGCGCCGGGCACGACGACTCACTGCATTCGGACAACGTGAAGCTCGTCACCCGCAAGCCGATCAAGATCGACAAGGACATCTTCGCCCAGGGGTCGGACCTCGCCTTCCAGGGCAAGTTGATCGTCGCCGGCACCTACGAGGGGACGGCGTTCTTCAAGATCCTCAAGAAGGGGCGCATCAAGCAGGTCGGCTTCCACCACTGCCCCGGCTCCCAGGGCGACGTGTCGGTTTGGGGCAAGTACGTCTTCGTCTCGATCGACACGGCCTCGACGAACAGCGGTGGGGCCGCGGGTTGCAACAACACCGACGAGTCGACCGGCAAGGAAGGCCTTCGCATCATCGACATCTCGGACCTGAAGGCGCCGCGGCAGGTCAAGTTCGTCGAGACGCCCTGCGGGTCGCATACGCACACGCTGTCGCCGGCGGGGAACACCCTCTACGCGTACATCGAGTCGTATCCGCTCGGCGCTCCGACCGACACGTGTAGCCCGGCGAGCCACCGCAAGGTCTCGATCGTGAAAATCCCGCTCAGCGACCCGACGAAGGCGGAGATCTCGGGCGAGCTCGACGTGTCGCCTTCGATCGGCTGTCACGACCTGACTACGTTCCCCGCGAAGAAGCTCGCCATCGCGGCGTGCATCTCGGAGTCGCAGGTGTGGGACATCAGCGACCCCGCCCAACCCGTCAAGCTCGCGGTCATCAACAACCCGTCGATCCAGGTGCACCACTCGGCGTCGTTCACGTGGGACGGGAAGTACGCCATCCTCAGCGACGAGTACGGCGGCGCGTCCGGTGGTGGCGGGTGCACGGGCGAGCAGGACAGCAAAGTGGGGGCGATGTACTTCTACGACATCACCGACCCTTCGGCCCCCACGCTGGTCGGCGACTATTCACTGCCGAGGGTCCCGCCGGCGGATTACCAGGACGAGAACAGGACGTTCCGCTGCACCACGCACCTCTACAACATCCTCCCGATGAAGGACCCGGCGAAGTACGTCGCTGCCTCCTCCTACTACGAGGGCGGGATCTCGGTCGTCGACTTCTCGGACCCCGCGGCCGAAGAGGAGGTCGGGTACTACCTGGACCTGCCCGCCGGCCAGCTCCCGGACACCTGGTCGTCCTATTGGTACAACGGCTACATCTTCACGAACGACCACGAGTCGTCCCACGGGCTGCGCGTCTTCAAGATGAAGGGCCTCGGGAAGAAGCAGGTCCACTACTTCAAGGGCCGGTTCAACCCGCAGGTCCAGGTCGCTTCCTTCCGGAGGTAGCCCGTCGGGCTCTCCGAGCACGAAGGCCCCCGGGA
Organism: Actinomycetota bacterium; assembly: GCA_035634135.1. Classification (GTDB taxonomy): domain Bacteria; phylum Actinomycetota; class CADDZG01; order CADDZG01; family WHSQ01; genus JALZEG01. Next base: position 2,752 of record DASQDO010000031.1, on the reverse strand, counting down.
ACCCCGGGGGCCTTTTTGTTCGGGAAGGAATCCTGCCAACTCCAGCGAAAGCCTTAGAACCTGACCAACGGACGCATGGGGAGAAGAGATGAACCACCTGAGGCAGCTGGTAGTCGCCGCCTTGGCAGCGGCGCTCTTGGCGGCGCTGGTCGCACAGCCGGCGGGTGCCACGCACAACGCCGACGACCACTCGGACAACGTGAGGATGCTCGCCGAGCACGCCATCATCATCACGCCCGACGACCCGGAGACGCCCGACGCGAACGAAGAGGTGCGCGCGTTGGGCTCCGACCTCGCGTTCCAGAAGGACCTGCTCGTCGCGGGCTCCTACGAGGGCGTCGGGTTCTTCAAGCTCCACAAGAAGGCCCCGTACCTCGAGCAGATCGGCTACTTCGCGTGCCCAGGCTCGCAGGGTGACGTGTCGGTTTGGGGCGACCTCGTCTTCGTGTCGGTCGACGCCCCGCGCGACAAGCCCGAGTGCGACTCCGTCGGCGCAAACCAGGCCGCGACCGCGCAGGGCGCCGACTGGGAGGGCGTCCGCATCATCGACATCTCGAACATGAAGCGCATCAAGCAGGTCGCGGCGATCCGGACAGACTGCGGGTCGCACACGCACACGCTCGTCCCCGGCGGCAAGGGCAAGCTCTACGTCTACGTCGAGTCGTACCCGCTGACCGGCCAGAGCGGCTCGTGCAACGCAGTCGGCCACCGCAAGATCTCGGTGATCGAGGTGCCGCTGTCGAAGCCGGCCAAGGCCGAGGTCGTCACGACGCCGGACCTGCTCTCGACGATCGGCTGCCACGACATCACTGTCGACGTGAAGCGCAAGCTCGCGGTCGGCGCCTGCGTCAGCGAGTCACAGGTGTGGGACGTGTCGAAGCCGACGGAGCCGAAGCTGCTCGCACGCATCCACAACCCGAAGATCCAGATCCACCACTCGACGGGGTTCACGTGGGACGGCAAGTACCTCGTGCTCGGTGACGAGTTCGGGGGCGCGGCCGCCGGCGGTTGCGTCGGGAACTCGCAGGTCCCGATGGGCGCGATGTGGTTCTACGACATCTCCGACCCGACGGCGCCGAAGGAGGCCGGCTACTGGGCGCCGCCACGGGTGTTCACGCCGCCGGACGACGCCGACGAGGCCCAGCGCCCGCGCTGCACGACGCACAACTTCAACGTGCTCCCGATGAAGGACGCTAAGAGGTACATCGCGGTGTCGTCGTACTACTCGGTCGCCCTCTCGGTCGTCGACTTCAGCGACCCGACGGCGCCCGAGGAGCTCGGCTACTACCTGCCGAAGGAGAGCGGGACGAACCCGGACTCGTGGTCGGCGTACTGGTACAACGGCTTGATCTATTCGAACGACCACGGCTCGGCGGCCGGGATCCGCGTCTACGAGATGGATGGCCTCTCGACGAAGGAAGTGAAGACTTTCAAGACGCGTCTGAACCCGCAGACGCAGATGATGTAGGCGGACCTACGGATGGTGGCCCTACTGGCGGAGGGCCCCACGGGGGGAGGGGAAGGGGCGCTTCGGCGCCCCTTCTTCCTTTGTAGGATGCGGCGGCAACGAGGGCCCATAGCTCAGCTCGGTTAGAGCGCACCCCTGATAAGGGTGAGGCCGATGGTTCAAATCCATCTGGGCCCACTGCCCCGCGATCAGTCGCCGGGTTCGGCGCGGCGGAACGTCACCTTCGAGTCCGGGAAGGCATCGGCGAGGTCCTGGAGCCTCTGTTCGGTCTTCTTGCCCCACTGATTGGACAAGACGTAGGTCTGGCTCGCCGCCTCGTCCACGAACGGTGACTCCGTGAACCACCTGTCGACGTCGATCGACCCGTACTCCGCGACGAGTGCCTCCCGCACCCCGTCCCCCGTGCGGTAGACCCCCGCCAAGACCTTCATTCGTTTCGAGATGGTCTCGTAGACGAGGTCCAGGGGCGCGCCCCGAGCGGTGAGCTGCTCGATCATCAGACGAACGGCGTTGCGCTTGTTCTCGGCCGGCAGCTCGTGGCCGTCCACGACCACATGGAACCGCGTGTAGTCGCGAGTGCTGCCGGTAGCGCGTTCGCGTGCCGTCTCCTTCCGCCTGATCCGGACCTGATAGTCCGCGGCTTCCGCCAACGGGATGACCTGCTGGACGTCGACCAGCACACGGTTGTCGCCGACGTCGTACGGGATCATGCGGACGCACCTGACGTCCATCCCGTCGAAGCGGTTCAGCCATAGGACGGTGGTCGTGATCTCTCGCCCGAAGTCCGCCCCGACCAGGATGATGCGGACGTCGGTCGAGATCGCGGGACCTTCGTCGGGGTCGCCCGCGTCGAGGAAGTCCTCGAGCTCCGCCCGCGCGTCGCGTGCGTCCCCGGGGGCGCGGGCGGCGAGGTGGCGCGAGTACGCCGCGACCACGTCTTCGAAGTCCATGGCCGAGACCATCGCCGCGTAGCGGACGGCCTGGAGGTCCATGTGACCGCCGCTTTCGGTGCGCTTCAGCTCGATCACGACGAGCCGTCCGCTCCTGTCGACCGCCAGGAGGTCGATCCGCCGGCGCGCGTCCTCCCATTCGCCGAACTCCTCCGCGATCACGAGGAGGTCGTCGCCCAGGGCGCCGACGTCGTCCCGCAAGAGACGCTGGATGTCGTCGCGCTCGCGTATCCCGAGAGCGGCGAAAGCGGCGCGGGGGAGGGCCGCGAGCCGCCCGTCGTGCGAGATCTCGTAGAGAGGCCTCCCGGCGAGTCTAGGCACGCATTCAGGCGCG
>DASQDO010000030.1:0-8632 GCA_035634135.1 Actinomycetota bacterium | reverse complement strand
CGAGCCGTGCAGCAGCGCCAGCGTCACGCCGGAGTACGCGGGGTGCCACAGCCCGCCCTGTCCCTCGACGAGCAGCACTTCCGCAGCGGGGTCCGCGTCGACCACGAGCTGCTCCGCGGCGCCCGAGACGAAGTCGGCGATGACGCGGTCGACGGCGATCCCCGTCCCCGCGATCAGGATCCCGGTCTGGCCGGTCGCGACGAACTCGGCCTTTCGCCCGGTCGCCTCGGCGGCCGCGGCAAGCTCGAGGGACGCGGTCATCTTCCCGACCGCACAGTCGCTGCCGACCGTCAGGACGATCCGCTGCGGCGCCTCTAGGGCCTTGCCCGAGCACAGCGGTATGCCGTCGGGAGGGTCGCGCACGTCCCACAGGCGCGCGCCGCTCTCGCGCGCGGTGGCGACGAGCTCGTCGTCGTCGCGCAGGAAGCGGTGGAGGCCGTTCGCGATCTCCATGCCGGCCCCCGCGGCCTCGAGCATCCAGTCGCGCCAGTGGTCGGGAATCCAGCCGCCCGGCGTGGCGACGCCGAGCAACAGCGACGTCGCGCCGAGGGCGCGGCCCTCTTCCAGCGACGCGACCACCGGCGCGTCGCGCCGCATCTCCGGCATCACCTCGGTCAGGGATCGCCCTGCGGGGTCGCGGTCGAGCACCGCCGCGACCTGGTCGCGCGCGTAACGCAAGACTCCGTGTGCGGTCTTGGCGTTGCGGGTCTCGAGGTAGCCGTCCGTGAGGACGAGCCACGACCTCACCACGGGCGTTTGGTCACGCCGAGGCCGGGCGCGTCCGGAACCTTCAGCTCGCCGCGCTCGTACGTCACCGACGGGTGCGGGTCCTCCGCGAGCAGCAGCGGCCCGTCGAGGTCGATGAAGTCGCACAGCGGCGCGAGCGCGGCCGCCGCGCCCATCGCGATCCCCGAGTCGAGATCACAGCCCAGCATCACGCCCATCGCGTGCGCCCGCGCCGTCGCGATCGCGCGCCACGTCTCCCTCACGCCGCCCGCCTTGCGCAGCTTGAGGTTGACGCCGTCGACGACACCCGCGAGAGACGCGACGTCCGCGGACGTGCCCGCGTCCTCGTCCGCGTAGACCGGGATCGGCGACGCTTCGGTGACGCGTCTCAACGCCTCGTGGTTGCGCATCGGGATCGGCTGCTCGCACAGCTCGACGTCGAACCGCTCGAGGCGTGCGAGCCGGTCGATCGCCTCGTCTTCGCTCCAGCCCTCGTTCGCGTCGACGCGGATGCGGCCGGGGAAGACCGAGCGGATCGCCTCGATGGCCTCTACGTCACCGTCGAAGCCGACCTTGGTCTTCACGATCGGATGGTCGGCGAACGACTTCGCCCGGGCGACCATCGACTCGGGGTCGGAGATCGGGACCGTCACCGACGTCGGGGGCAGGGGCGCGTCGCCGACGCCGAGCAACGCCCTCAGCGGTACCCCGGCCAGCCTCGCCGCGAGGTCGTGCAGTGCGACGTCCAGGACGCAGCGGGCCGAGCCGGCCGGGAGGAGCCGCGTCGCCCCCTCGAGGTCGAACGGCCCTCGGAGCTGCCCCAGATCCACCGATTCGAGCTGCTCGACCGTCGTCTCGGGGGTCTCGCCCCAGTGGGCGTCGGGGGAGCACTCGCCGTACCCCTCGGCGTCGCCGTACCGGACGATTGCGAAGACCGCCGTGGCGACGTCCCACGTCTCGCGCGCGATCGTGAACCGCTCGGCGAGCGGCATGGTCATGACGCGGGCCTCCAGCGACCACTTTTCCGGGAGCACGGCCCATAATGTCTACATGAACAAAAACGTCTTCAAGACCTATGTCCTGCTGGCGGCCCTCGGCGGGTTCCTCGTGCTGATCGGCCGGCTCTTCTTCGGCGACAGCGGACCGCTGATCGGCCTTGGGCTCGGGCTCGCGCTCGTGGGCGGGTCGTACTGGTTCAGCGACAAGCTGGCGATCCGCGCGTCGCGCGCCCAGCCGGTGTCCGAGCAGGAGGCGCCGCGGCTCTACGGGATGGTCCGCGAGCTGACGACGCGCGGCAACCTCCCGATGCCCCGCCTCTACGTGATCCCGAGCGACCAGCCGAATGCGTTCGCGACGGGACGGAACCCTAAGAAGGCCGCGGTAGCGGTCACCGAGGGCATCATGAAGATGATGCCGGAGCAGGAGCTGCGCGGCGTCATCGCACACGAGCTCGCGCACGTCCGCAACCGCGACATCCTCATCGGCTCGGTCGCCGCTGCGGTCGCGACCGGGATCACGTACATCGCCTACATCGGCATGTTCTTCGGCGGGAGCGACGACGACGACGGCGGGGGCATCGGTGGCCTGCTGCTGTTCTTCCTCGCGCCCATGGCAGCGGGGCTTCTGCAGATGGCTCTGTCCCGCTCGCGCGAGTTCGAGGCCGACCGTACGGCGGCGGCGATGATCGGGACGGGGGAGCCGCTGGCCCGAGCCCTCGAGAAGATGGAGGTCGCGGCGAAGCAGCTGCCGATGAACGTGAATCCCGCGCAGGCGTCCGCCTACATCGTGAACCCGCTGAGCGGCCGGAAGGCGAACATGGCGTCGTTGTTCTCGACGCACCCGCCGACGGAGCAGAGGATCGAGCGGCTGCGCAGCTGGAGGCCGGGTCTCTAGCACGTCGAGCCGCGCCCCGGCCTAGACGAGCTTCAACTGTTCCGTTCGTAGCGCGGCCGTCGCCGCGCGCGAGCGTTCGGCGCCGTTGTGCTGAGGCCTCTTCTTGCGCTTGCGGGGGCGGGGGCCTCCCAGCTCTTGCCCTATGTCCGCGACCGTCGCCGCGAGGGCCTTGCGGTCCGCCGCGGCCGCGTAGGCCTTCCGGTACATCGTCTCGTGGCGCTCGACGAGGTCGGGGTAGTTCTCGGCGAGCCAGTCCATGTACACCTCGCGGACCTTCGGGCGGAGGTGCAGCAGGATCGGGCTGACGTGCGTCGCGCCGGCGTCGAACGCTGCGGACATGACGTCGCGGAGCTGGTCGGGCCGGTCCGAGATGCCCGGCAGGATCGGTGCCATGAGGACGCCGCACGGGATGCCGGCGTCGTTCAGGCGAGCGACGGCTTCGATGCGTTTGCGGGGGTGCGGCGTGCCGGGCTCGCTTCGGCGCCACACGTCTTCGTCGAGCGTTCCGATGGAGAACGCGGTCGAGACGTCGGTGACGGAGGCCGCCTCGACGAGGAGGTCGAGGTCGCGCAGGATCAGCGTGCCCTTCGTGAGGATCGAGAACGGGTTCCGGTAGTCGGTGAGAGCCTCGATGATCGGGGGCATGAGCTTGTAGCGGCCCTCGGCGCGCTGGTAGGGATCGGTGGCGGTGCCCATGGCGATGCCCTCGCCCTTCCACCGCTTGGCGCGGAGCTCCTTGCGCAGGAGCTGGCCGGCATTGACCTTGACGACGATCTTGGTCTCGAAGTCCCGCCCGGCGTCCATGTCCATGTAGGTGTGGGTCGCGCGGGCAAAACAGTTGTGGCTGACTACGCCGTTGGCGATGAAGTCGCCGGTGCCGGTGGTGATGTCGTACATGGGCATCTCGAACCCGAGATCCTCGATAGAGACGACGCGAAGCCGGGCCTGGCTTTTGAGCGCCCTGCCCTCGATGTCGCGCTTCCGTGTGATCGCGGGGTCCGTGGTGTGGAAGAACCGCATGCGTTCGGGGAGCCCACCGACGAGCCGGATGACGTCCACGGGCTTGTTCGTGCCGGGCTGTCGTTCCATGACGTAATCGAACCCGAAGCGGTCCAAAGCGCGCTTCGTCTGCTCGATGATCTCGGAGTCACAATTGCAGATCCTGAAGACACCCTGGCTGCAGCCACCCTCTGCATCGAAGATCCCCGCCAAGAACCCTTTGGTCCACTCGTCAGTGGGAGACGTTGGCCACGCGATCAACTCGTCGATCCGGTCGAGGTTCGACGCGCCTGTCGAACTGATCGAGTTGACCAGCCTGCGCGTCGCCGTTGCTTCTTGAAAGACCCGCTCTCGAGTCTCGACTCCGTCGAGCCGAAGGTAACTCGCCGTTCTTAGCAGGGCCTCGTCGTCTACCAGCGCCAGCCGGAATTGGTGCGAGACGTAGCTCGCCCGCCCGGGTCGCGAGATCGTGTACCTGCCGATGGTGCCGTCACCCCTGACCATTCCGCACAGGTATCCGCGCCGATAGTCGTCGTCGACCTTCGGTGGCTCCGCGAAGGCACCCGTTCCGATCAGCTTGTTGTTCGTCGTCAGGAACGGCCGCTGCAACGGGCCCTGCTCCGCGCCCGTGACGTGCTTCCAGCCGCGGTCGCTCAGGAAGCGGTGATCGCCACTCGCGACGATCGCGGTTCCATCCTCGAGCATGATCCTGTGAGCACGCTTGATCGTCTGCCAGTGCGCTAGGACCTCAGTCTTCACGTAACGCCGGTAGCGTCCCTCGACCCTCGTGCCGTAGATCCGATCACCGACCTTCAGGTCGGCGAGCGGCCGGGTGCGGCCGTCGGCCCTGAGGATCGGCGTCCAACCCGGGCTGCAGTAGGAGCACGCATGCGAGCAGCCCCTGTAGGGGTTGATCGTCCAGCTGAACGGGAGGTAGTTGCCCGGGACGTGGTTGACGATTCGACTTGGCCTCGACCTCGATGAACTCGATCCCGCGGAAGTGCGGCGTATCGAAGGTCCGTCGCTGGAGCTCGAAGAGCTTCTCCGCCATCCGGGCATTATAGAACGTATGTTCGATCCCGGCTAGGCCCCGGGCCCCGGTCAGTTCTTCCAGTCGTACCGGAACCATCCCTTGTCAGGCACCCAGTCTTCGCCGTCCTCGACGGAGACCTTCCAGTTCATGTGGCTGCTACGACCCTTGAGTCGCTTGCGGGCGATCGACAAGATGAGATCCCCGTCCTTCCGGCTCCAAGTAGCCGGGAAGCCACCGGTGACGTACTTCCCCTTCCACGTGCTGCCTGCCGCTTCGTACTTGTCACCGTTCTGGTAGCTGAGGATCAGGATGTCCTTCTTGGGACCACCCTTCGTGTCGAACTCACACCTGCCATTGATGTCCTCCGTCGCCGGATCGCCGAAGAAGTCGAGCCTGCAGCTCGCCTGCCCGCCGTCGCCCGGCTTGTGTTTCGGGACCTTGACGGACACGCGCTTGAGGTCCATTGCGCTCTCCGCGTCGTCGGCGTCGGTCTTCCACGCCCAGTGATGAGCGAACGAAGTGACCGGAAGTGCGAGCAGGACCGCGACCGCGCCGGCCATCACCGAGCGCGTTCTCCACGATGCGTTCACTTAGCCTCCTGAGCGGACGACGGATGGGCGCCATCGTCTCAGCGAGGGCGCGGACGGGGCCATCCGTCGTAATGCTTAGACGTGAGCGTTCTCGGCTTACCGTTCGGGCACCGGCTCCCGCGGGGGCCTGAGGTGCGGCAGCAGCTCGACCCCCACTATCGCCGCCATGATCAGACCCGCTCCTATCCACCCCGTCGCGTTCAGGGTCTCGCCCGCCAGCACGTACGCGAACAACCCCGCGAACGCCGGTTCGCTCGCGAGGATCAGCGCCGTTCGTGACGGAGATGCATGGCGTTGCGCGTACGTCTGGACGAAGAAGCCCAGGGCCGTCGCTCCGAGCGACGTCACTACCAGCGCGTTCCACTCGACCGCGGTGCGCGGAAGCTCGAGGTCCCCGCCGGCGGCCGCGGCGACACACGTCACGACACCGCAGACGCCCAGCTGCACGGCGAGCAAGGCTCCCGCGTGATGATCCTCGACCGCCCGCCCCGTGAACAGGATGTGGAACGCGAACGAGGCCGCGCAGCCAAGCACCAACAGGTCCCCGCTTGCGGTCCCACCCGAGCCCCCGCCGGACAGCAGATACAGCCCGCCGGTGGACACGACTGCGGCCCCCCATGCGGCCCAGCCTGCGCGCTGGCCAAAGAACAAGGCGCCGAAGACCGGCGTGAGGACTACGAACAAGCCCGTGATGAACCCGGCCTTCGCCGCGGTCGTCAACTGGAGCCCGAGCGTCTGGAAGACGTATCCCGACGTCAGGAACACGCCCATGAGAAGGCCGGCGACCCACCCCGCACGGGAGAGCTTCACCAGCTCCTTGCGGAAGACGAGCGTCACCAGCGCGCACGCAGGGAGGAACCGGTATGCGAGGAACGCGTTGACGGGAAGGCGCTCGACCGCGTCCTGGACCATCACGAACGTCAGGCCCCAGATCGCGGCGATGCCTACGAGCGAGAGCTCGGCGACGCGCGTCCGCTTGTCCACGGCCGCACGCTAACCCCACGAAAAAAGGCGCCGGGGCGAACCCGACGCCTTTTTCCGCTTGCGGAAGCTTCGTTACGAGGTCTTGGTCTGGTCAACCTCGCCGCGCCACGCGCCGGTCTCCTGGCCGCGGCTCTCGATGAACGACTTGAACCTCTCGAGGTCGCCCTTGACCCGGCTGTCGACTACGCCGAGCGCGGCCCCCGCCTTCTCGACGATGCCCTCGGGCTCGAACTCCATCTGGAGCATGACCTTCGTCTGGTTGTCGCCGAGACGGTGGAACGTAACGACGCCCGCCTGGTGCGGGCCGTCGATCGTCGTCCACGCGATGCGCTCGTCGGGGTTCTGCTCGGTGATCTTGGCGTCGAACTCGCGGACCTGGCCGGCAATCTCGACGGTCCAGTGCAGGCTGGCGTCGTCGAGCTGCTTGATCTCTTTGACGCCCTCCATGAAGTGGGGGAAGTCCTCGAACTGCGTCCACTGGTTGTACGCGGTGCGAACGGGGACCTGTACCTCGATGCTCTGTTCGATCGAAGACATGCGTTACCTCCTGTTAGTCGGATGTAACCCGTACATACCCACTGAGCCAGATCTGACCCCTCAGCCCTGGGCGGCAGCGCGCATCGCGTCGGTTATCTCGCGCACGTGCTCCGGCGCGAGCCACCGCGCCAGCGAAGCGCCGACGGAGTCGACGTCGACCGCGACGCCCGCTGCTCGCAAGGCAACCACGGTCTTGAGGACGAAGCCTCGGTATTCCGCCGGCACTGCGAGCCCCGCGATGCGGCCGGTGTCCCGCCACTCGGTCTCGAGCGCCGCTACGTCGGGCGACTCCCACCACGGCGACGCGTCGCCGGCGACGTCCGGCCCCCTCAGCGGCACGACGTTCACCGGGGCCGATCCCTCGCGCCGCCACGTAGGCGCGGAGTGGTAGTCGGGCTCGAATCGGAGGCGCTTGACGCCGAGGGCCCGGACCTCGTCGAGGTCGCGAGCGAACAAGACGAGCCTCAGGGTGCGGCCGTGCTCGTCGGGGAGGTTCCCGGCGTCGCGGTACGCGAGCGCTTGCTCGACGGTCAGCGGGAGAGCGTTGGATCCGGGGGCCGCGGTCGGGTCGCGCCAGCGAGCCAGCTCGATCTCGAGGTCCGCGGTGCTCATGAGGTACCAGCCCTCGCGGAGCGCGGGCTGCCGGTCGGCTATCGGCGCCTCGACGCGTTGCGAGAGGCCTCGACGTCGTCCTTGCGGAGCGCCGAGGCGAGGAGCCAGGCGAAGACGACGGCGCCGGCCGCCATGACGAGGCCGAGGACCGTCTGGAGCCAGCCCGGGGGCTGGAGCGCGTAGACCACGATCGTGACCAGGACCGCGAGGCCGAGGAGGGCCGCGGCCGCCACGATCCCGGCGGTCACCCAGCGGACGACGTCGTCGGACTCGGGCGCGCCGGCGGGCGCCCGCTCGCCGAGACGGCGCGGCGCGGTGCCGCCTGTTTCGTTCCGGTCGGTGTCCATGGCCTGCAAGCGCGGGGCTCCCTCGAGTTGGGCTTCACCCATTTCTACCCTTAAGACGGTGGTAAGCAACGGATGGTTGCGCTCGTTTGCCTCGTTTGGTCCGCGGTCTCGCCCGGCGGGGTGAGACTGGAGGGGTTCCGAGGAGGCGACCGGGGACTGGTGTCCCTCCCGGTCTTCAAAACCGGTGGGGCGGGGAGACCCGTCCGGCGGGTTCGATTCCCGTCCGCCTCCGCTCTTTCGTTCGCGCCGGCGAACCCGCCCAAGTACCCGTATTTAGTCCTTTCTCGCTATTCAGACAGGCGGCCGCAGCTGTCAGGTTGCGAAGCTAGGGCGGCGGACCCGACCCGGGAGGCATCGTGATTCGACACGCAGGGGCGGCCATTGCCGTGCTGCTCGCGGCCCTCGGGGCAGGCATGACACCCGTCGCCGCGAATGACAACGGCGGCGACGACGCCGGCGCCCGGGCTCGCGCCGCCGAAGTGACGAAGACCGTCGAGGCGAGACGCGTCATCTCCTCCGAGAGCGGCGGTGACTGGTGCAACGTGCTCGTGTTCTACGAGTTCGAAGACCATCCCGGGACAATCGAAGCGGCACTCACGTACGAGTACTACGGGGACCAGGAGTCCGCCTCTTCGAGCCCCCCGTACGACGACGTCGTCGACACCTATACCCCTACCCGCGTAGCACCTGCCGGGCGCCATCGGATCCTCGTCAATGCAGTGGGCATCTCCGAGTCTGCCGATCCGTCCCAATGCGACGAAGATTGGGTTCCGGCGCGTGAGGCGACCTTCGCTCCCACCGGCAGCGTCGTGCTCACGATCGAACAGGAGGACGAGCCCAAGCTCACGATCGAGTTGAAGACGTACGCAGCAGAAGGCGGGAACGCCGACTTCAACACCGTCCCGCCCGCG
>DASQDO010000029.1:0-2141 GCA_035634135.1 Actinomycetota bacterium | reverse complement strand
CATCGCCCAGCACCTCGGCCGCGGCCGTGTCCCGGCCGGCGATCGCCGGCGTCCCCGCCGCCATCGCCTCGAGCGGCGGAAGCCCGAAGCCCTCGTAGTGGGACGGGTAGCAGAAGAGCTCTGCGGCCGCGAGGAGGCCGGGCAGCGTCTCGTCGCCGACCCACCCGATCGGCAGTACCCCGGGAGTCTCCGGGAGCTCCGGCCCCCAGCCCTTCGGCCCCGCGAGCACGAGCGTCCATCCGTCGAGCTCACCTCGCACCTTCCGCCACGCTTCGAGCAGCGCCGGCAGGTTCTTGCGCGGCTCGATCGTGCCGGTCGCTACGACGAAGGGGCCGGGGATCCCGAGCGCGCCGAGCGCGGCCTCGGACAGCGCGCCGGCACCGAAGAACACCGGCGCGACGCCCTCGGGCGTGACGTGCACGTTCCCTTCGGAGACGCCGAGGCGGGCCGTGACCTCGTCCGCGATCGCCTGCGTCGGCACGAGCACGGCCGCGGCTCGCTCCACCGACCACGGCACGAGGTCGCGCAGCCGGTGACCGCCGGGCCAGGTGTCGTCGCGGAAGAACGACAGGTCGTGCACGGTCACGACGCCCGGCGCCTCGTTCAGAGCCGGGAGGACGAAGTTCGTCGCGTGCACGAGGTCGACGCGGCCGGTGAGGCGCTCTATCGGGGGCCGGCCCCACCGCCGCCACGAGGCGCGGGCGGCACGGGCCGGGACCCGCCAGCGGCGGACGCCGTCGACGCGCGGGGCGCCCCACGAGACGGCGAAGCGAACGATCTCGACGCCGCGGGCCTCGAGAGCAGTCGCCAGCTCGCCCGCGTAACGCCCGACCCCGGTCGGCGCGTCGAGCAGGGGGGCCGCGTCGTAGCCGACGCGCAAGCCCTCGTCAGACAGTCGCGGACTCCGCGAGCTCGCGGTTCGCGCGGTACCACTCGATCGTCTGGCCCAGGCCCTCTTCCAACGGCGTCTGCGCCTCGAACCCGAACAGCTCGCGCGCCTGGGTGGCGTCGACGCGCCGGCGCGGCTGCCCGTCGGGCTTGGTCGCGTCCCATACGAGCACGCCCTCGAAGCCGGTGAGCTTCGCGATCAGCTCGGCGAGGTCGGCGATCGCGACCTCGTGGTCGGAGCCCAGGTTCACCGGCTCGGCCCCGTCGTAGCGTTCGGTGGCGAGCACGATGCCCTCGGCGCAGTCGTCTACGTACAGGAACTCGCGCGTGGCGGCCCCCGTCCCCCACACCGGGATCGTCGCGTCGCCGGCCTCGACCGCGTCGACGCACTTCTTGATCAGCGCGGGGATCACGTGCGACACCTTCGGATGGAACTTGTCGCCCGGCCCGTAGAGGTTCGTCGGCAGCAGGTAGATCGCGTTCTGCCCGTACTGCGCGCGGTTCGCCTGCGCGTGGACGAGCAGCGCCTTCTTCGCCACGCCGTAGGGCGCGTTGGTCTCCTCGGGATAGCCGTCCCACAACGACGTCTCGAGGAACGGCACCGGGGTGTACTTCGGGTACGCGCAGATAGTCCCGAGCACCACGGTCTTCGGCGTCTCGGCGAGCCGCGCCTGCTCGATCACGTACGTGCCCATCAAGAGGTTCGACACGTAGAGGTCGGCCGGCGCGGCCATGTTCGCCCCGATGCCGCCGACGCGCGCCGCGAGGTGGATCACGACGTCGGGCTCGGCCTTCGACCACAGCGCCGCGACCTGGCCTCGGTCGGTGAGGTCGTGCTCGCCGCTGCGGGGGACGACCACCTCGCCGACGCCGCGTTCCTGCAGCTTGCGCTGGACGTGCCTGCCGAGGAAGCCGTTGCCTCCGGTGACGAGCACGCGCTTGCCGGCGAGCGAGGTCATCGAACCATCGTAGGGGACAATCCCCCGGTGAAGGTTGCCGTGACGATCGAGCAGTGCTGGCACGAGATCCCCGGAGGCACCGCGGTGGCGGCGCTCGGCATGGCGCGCGGCGTGGCGGCCACCGGCGAGGCCGAGGTCGTCGGCGTGTCGGCGTCACATCGCGGGCCGCCCCCCGACCCCTGGGTCCCCCCGTTCGAGGTGCGTTCGCTCCCGCTCCCGCGGATCGCCCTGTACGAGTCGTGGCACCGGCTCCGCGCCCCGGCGGTCGAGCGAGCGACCGGCCCGGTCGACGTC
>DASQDO010000028.1:0-4671 GCA_035634135.1 Actinomycetota bacterium | reverse complement strand
CCCGGGCTATCGCGTCCATCATCAGCACGCAGAGCAGCCTCGTCCCTACCTGCCGCCGGTGGACCGCCGGCGTCACCGCCACGTTCAGCGCGTGGGCCGCGTTCTCGCTCGTGAACATCATGCCCCCGAAGCCGATCACCTCGCCGTCGTACTCGGCCACGAAATACGAACGGTTCGGCTTGGACAGCTCTTGCATGAAGTACGCCGTGCTCCAGGGCCGTGCGAACACGTCGGCTTCGATCGCGATCACGTCGTTGAGGTGACGGCGGCGCAGACGGAAGACCTCTATCTCCGGCGACCGGTGCTCGGCGGAGGCGTTCATGCCGCCGCGCTCGCCGGCCAGTCGCGCACCACGACCTCGGCCCCCGGCGAGTCCACGACGACCGCCGCGGCATATCCCGGGCCGACTTCCACCGCTTGAAGCGTCCACGCGGCCGCGGCCCCCTCGTCCCCGTCGACCGACACGATCCCCGGCGGCGCGGGATGCACCGCGACCTCGACCCGGTCGAGCTCGAACGACAAGCCCTCCCCCACCGCCTTCACGAACGCCTCCTTGCAGGTCCAGCATCCGTAGAAGCCGAGCGCAAGCTCCTCGTCCGGCAGCCGGTCGAGAGCCTGGTTCTCGGAGCGCGTGAAGAACCGGCGAGCCAGCGAGCGCATCTCGACGTCCGGCCGCATCGACTCGACGTCCACACCGATCCGGCCCGAGCCCAGCGCGATCAGCGCGACGCCACCCGCGTGCGACGCGTTGAACGACACGCCCTCCACCTCGGGCTTGCCGGCGCTCCCGTACCCGAACGCAACCGCCTCGGGTGCGACTCCGAGCCACGCGCCGACCAACGTCCGAAGGATTCCGCGCGTCGTCACGAACGAACGCCGGTCCGGCTCGAAGCGGAACCGTCCCGCACGCTCTGCCTCGTCCGGCGACAGGAGCCCCGTGAAGTCGTCGACGACGTGGCGGACGTCCACGCGCCAGACCTCGATCACGCGTGCCTCCGCTGCACCGGCATCAGGTCGTGGAACACCGCCCGCAGGATCAGGTCGCGCGACTCCTCCACGAAGAAGTGACTCCCCGGGATCATCCGGAGCTTGAAGTCCTTCGTCGTGTGCTGGTCCCACGGCTGGAGGATGTCGCGGTTCGTCACCTCGTCTCCGAGCCCCCCGAACACCGACATCTGGCAGTCGAGCGGAGGCTCCGGCGGGTAGCGGTACGTCTCGGCTATCTCGAAGTCCGCGCGCAGCACCGGCAGCAGCAGCTCCATCAGCTCGTCGTTCGAGAGCAGCTCGTCGGGCGTTCCTTCCAGCTTCCGCAAGCCCTCGTAGAACTCCTCGTCGGGCCCGTCGTGGATGTCCGGCAGCTCCTTAGGGAGGTGCGGGGCCCGGTGCGCCGACAGGAACAGCCGCTCGGGAAGAGACAGTCCGCGCCGGCGCAGCTCACGTGCGAGCTCGAACGAGATGAGGGCGCCGAGGCTGTGCCCGAAGAACGCGAACGGGACGTCGAAGCGATCCTTCAGCACGGTCGCGAGCTCGCCGACGAGCGGGAACACGTCGCGGTACGGCTCCTCCTTGAGCCTCCACTCGCGCCCGGGAAGCTGTATCGCCTGTACCTCGACGTCCGGCGGCAGCACGTCGCTCCACGTCCGGTAAGTCGTGGCGCTTCCGCCGGCGTACGGGAAGCAGAAGAGCCGCACCCTCGGATCGGCGTTCGGCTTCGGCACGACCGTCCAGCGATCGGCCGTCACGGCGCGCTCCGGACGAGGTCGACGATCGCCGAGAGGTTCCGCTCGAACGATCGAGCCAGCCCCTCGATCGTCTCGGCGCGATGGCGGTTGCGGCTGTAGGTCCAGTTCACCTGCAGGAGGTTACGGGCGACCGAGGCGTTGACCTCGATCAGATGGCCGCGCGGCATGCGCGGGCTGAGCGTCGGCCCGGTCTCGCCGAACGTCGGCGCGAACGTTGCGTCGTCGTACCCCGCGTCGATGCGCCCGAAGTAGTTGAAGAGGATCTCCGGCTGCGGCATCTCGGCGAGGCGTCGTCCCTCCGCCGTCATGTACCGCAACGGGCCGTAGCCGAAGCCCTTGTGCGGGACCGCAGCGAGCGCGGCCCTCGCCTTCTCGAGGTTCGCACGGGCGTCGTCGGCGGGATCGAGCGACGTGAAGAACGGATACACCGACGTGAACCAGCCGACGGTCGCGAACAGGTTCGCTCCTTCGAAGACGTCGCTGCGCCCGTGGCTCTCCAGGTCCATGAGCACGCCCGGGCTCCCCTGCCACTCCCCTACCGCGAGCGACAACGCGGCGACCATCACGTCCATGAGCTGGGCGCCGAGCGCGGCCGGCACCTCGTGCAACAGGGCGGTCGTGAGCTCGACGGTCGTCGGCGCATGGATCGTGTCCGTGGAGCCGACGTCGTTCGGGCCGCCGGTCGCGTCCACCGGCAGCGCCGCGACGTCCGGAGGGGCGACCGTCAGCCAGTAGTCCAGCTCGCGGATCAGCAACGGCGAGCGTGCGTACTCCTCGATCTTCTGCGCCCACCACTTGAACGAGGTCGACTTCGGCGGGAGCTTCGCGGCGCCGCGCCGCTCGAGGTTGCGGCAGACGTCGTGCAGGTCCTCGATGAGGATCGGCCACGAGACCGCGTCGATGCCGAGGTGGTGAGCGACCAGCAAGAGCGCCGGGGCGTGGGGAGGCGAGCGGTCGAACATCGCCGCGCGCAGCAGCGGCCCGCGTGCGAGGTCGATGCTCGTCTGGATGCGCTCGGCGTGCGCCAGGTACGCCGCCTCCTCGTCGTCACCTTCGAGCCCGCGCAGGTCCACGTGCTCGAACGGGACCTCGTCGGGGAGGCCGCCGACGAACTGCCGCCACTCGTCGCCGTCGCGCGTGTAGCGCGCCCGCAGCGCGTCGTGCTGCTCGAGGATCAGCCCGACCGCCTCGCGGACGATCTCGGGGGTGAAGCCGGGGTCGAGGTCGACGACCATCGCCTGGTTGAAGTGGTGCGGCTCCGGGGGGTCCTTCTCGAAGAACCACCTCTGTATCGGCGTGAGCGGGACGGGCCCGGTGACGAGCCCCTGCTCGGGCTTGAACGTCGCCGACTGCTGCTCGTCGAGCAGCGACAGGTCGTAGATCGTCTGCGCCTGGAACATCTGCTTCGCGGTGAGGTGGATCTCCTCCTCCGCGGCCCGCGCGACGACCTGGATCACGAGGATCGAGTCGCCGCCGAGCTCGAAGAAGTTGTCGAAGATGCCGACGCGGTCGAGCCCGAGCACCGCCTTCCAGATCTCGACGAGCTTCTTCTCGGTGTCGGTCCGGGGGGGCTCGAACTTCGTCGACAGGTCCGGGCGCGCGGCCTCGGGGGCCGGGAGCGCGGCGCGGTCGACCTTGCCGTTCGGCGTCCGCGGGAGGTCCGGCAGCGGCACGAACGCCGACGGGATCATGTAGTCCGGCAAGGACGTGCCGAGGTGCGCGCGGAGCTCGGTCACGGTGGGGGCCGGCTCGCCCGGCACGTAGTACGCGGCCAGGCGCCGGTCGGCGACCGACTCGCCGCGGGCGTCGACGACCGCCTCGCGGATCCCGGGATGACCGAGCAATGCGTTCTCGATCTCGCCGAGCTCGATCCGGAAGCCGCGCACCTTCACCTGCCGGTCGACGCGGCCGAGGAACTCGATAGTGCCGTCGCGCCGCCACCGGGCGAGGTCGCCTGTTCTGTACATCCGGCCGCCATGGAACGGGTTTGGCACGAACCGCTCAGCCGTGAGGGCCGGACGGTTCAGGTAACCCCGCGCCAGACCGGCCCCCGCTATGTACATCTCGCCCGGGATCCCTACCGGCACCGGTTCCATGTTGCGGTCGAGCACGTAGATCTGCGTGTTCGCTATCGGCGGCCCGATCGGCGGCGACTGGAGGGTCGCGGCCGGCGCGTACGGGACCTCGTGCCAGGTGCTGGCGATCGTGGTCTCGGTCGGCCCGTACGCGTTGAAGACCCTCCGCTGCCGCGCCCACTGTTGCGCGAGGTCGCCGGGGAAGACCTCGCCGCCGACGAGCAAGGTCCGCAGGTCGGGGAGGTCGTTCGACGGCATCGCCGCGAGCGACGACGGGGGCAGGAGCGCGACCGTCACGCGTTCCTCTCGCATGAGCGTGAACAGGTCCGTCCCCGGCAACAGATCGGCCCGCGTCCCGAGGCAGAGCGTCGCGCCGCCGGCGAGCGCGAGCGAGACGTCGAAGAGCGACGCGTCGAACCCGATCGAGAAGAACTGCAGGACCCGGTCCTCGGGAGTCGTGCCGAAGGCCGCCGCGACCGCAGGGACGTAGTTGGCGAAGCTCCGGTGCTCGACGAGCACCCCCTTCGGCCGGCCGGTGGAACCCGACGTGTAGATGACGTACGCGACGTCGCCGGGCTCCGCGAGCCGCTCGGGATCCGTCCCGGGTTGCGCGGCGATCGCTTCGGCGTCTCCGTCGACGAACACCCGCCTCACACCCTGTGGCGCGAGGTCGTCGAGCGCGCCGCTGGTGATCACGACCTCCACGGCCGCGTCCGCGAACGTCAGCGCGATGCGGGCCTCCGGGTAACCCGGGTCGACCGGCACGTACGCGGCCCCCGACTTCAGCACGCCCAGCACGGCGACGATCAGGTCGAAGCCCGGCTCGACCAATACTCCGGCGCGGCTCCCCGGAC
>DASQDO010000027.1:0-3708 GCA_035634135.1 Actinomycetota bacterium | reverse complement strand
GGCAGCCATCGAGGTGCCGCCGGCGTAGAGGAGCTCCGATCCGGTGTACGTCGGCGAGGAGCACCGCACCGACACCGTGTCGACGGTCGCGCCGTCGCCGGTGACCGACCCGTTGCTCACGAGGCGGAAGCGCAGGTGCAGGGACGGCGCACCGTCGTAGTCGAACAGCGGCTCGGTCATGCGGTCGGTGGCGCCGTCGGTCGAGCCGGTCCATCCGCTCAGGGTCTCCCACGTCGACCCGTCCCGGGAGGCCTCGATCATGAGCACGTCGTTGCCCTGCTCGACGTCGAGCTTCAGCGAGTACCGCAGCAGGCAGTCGATCCCTCCGGAGAGATCGGCCGGCGCCGCAGTCGCTATCCAGTGGTCCGCGCCGTCGAGATACGTCGTGCCGGGGCTGTCGGAAACCGAGCCGTCGGGCTCCGGCCCCCACGTCCCGTTCGTGCCGCCGGTGGTCCACCTCGCGCCGGGCCCGCCGGTGAAGTCCTCGTAGAACTTCGTCTCGAAGGCCGGCTGGACGCTGAGGATCCCGACGCCGGGGGCCGCGAGGTCGACGGTCGTGGCGCCGTAGTTCGAGAAGCTCGCGAGCCGGTCGCTCGAGTCCATCGCCGCGACGCACACGATGTTCGGGGCCGGGTAGTTGCACGGGTACGACGAAGCGAGGTCGTTGTTCACCCCACCGTTGCCGGCGGCGACCACGAACAGCGTGTCGGGGGCCGCGGCGATCGCGTTGAGGACCGAGAGCGAGTAGCCCTCGCCGCCGAGGCTCACGTTCACGACCTTCGCTCCGTTGCGCGCGGCGTACGTGAAGGCGCTCGTGAGCTCTGCGGTCGTGCCGGCCCCGTTGCTGTTGAGCGCACGCAGCGCCATCACCCGCGCGTTCATCGCTACGCCGGTGATGCCGGTCGAGTTGTCGCCCGCGGCGGCGATGGTCGCGGCGACGTGGGTGCCGTGGCCGTGGAGGTCCCGCGGCGTCGCGTCGTCGCCCACCCAGTCCCAACCCTGGACGTCGTCGACGTAACCGTTGGCGTCGTCGTCGAGCCCGTTGGTCTCGCGGCCGCCCCCGCTCTCGCCGGGATTGCGCCAGACGTTGGGCGCGAGCTCCGGATGGTCGATCGCGACGCCGGAGTCGACGACCGCGACGGTGACCGACGGGCTTCCGGTCGTGACGTCCCAGGCCTGCGGTGCGTCCATGTCGACGTCGCTCGGCTGATGGAGACCCCACAGCTGGGGGAAGAAGGGGTCGTTAGGGAGCGCCGAGGCCCGGTAGACGTAGTTCGGCTCGGCGAAGACGACGCCCGGATCGGCGCTCAGCTCGTTGACGGTCTCGGCGACGCTGCCCTCGGTGCGGACGAGCTCGGTCTGCCGGGGGCCGAGGCTCTCGACCTTGTCGAGGTCGTACTGGTCGCGGAGCTCGGCGGGCTCGGCGCCGGAGGCATACCGGACGACGACCTCGCCGGGGACGTGGCGGGCTCCGGTGTCGAGCTGGGCGACGGGCTCGAGGGCCGCGGCCGGGCCGAGCCCGGTCAGCGCGGACGAGAAAAGGAGCCCGGCAAGACAAGCCGCGCCGAATCGAGTGGACGACAAGAGATCTCCCAGCAAAGAGCGGTTCCCCCCAAGGAACATCGGCACCCGGCCTAGCGACTTTGAGCCGCTCAGTAAGTAACCAGGGGGGCCGGGAGGTTGTTCCTAGCGGGGCTCCCCTCCCTACCAGTCAGTCGCCCGCGCAGCCCGACTAGGTGTCGGCAGTTAGGTCCGGCGGGTTCTCATCGGCGCCCCGGACTTCGAGGAGATATGCGGCACGTTTGATGAGCTCGTATTCGTACCGCGATATGTGACGCGTCGCGGTCTCGAAGTGATGGTCGGCAAGGATCCTGAGGCTCTCGGCGACCGACGCGCCTTCGTAGTGCTCCCGGTCGGGCATTTCCACCTCCTGCGATGACACGAGGTTTGACCCGAGATATATCCCACGTGCCGCGGCCGGTTAACCGAAGCGCGGGGAGCGGGGCTCAGCCGCCGTGGAAGTCCACCACTATGTCGCCCGTCGTCGGGAGGCTCGGCGTCCCGTCTTTGCAGGTTCCCTCCATCACCAGGATGCGCACCGGCAGCTTCGGCTTCAGCTTTACCGGCGCTGCCGTCCTCGTGCAGAAGCGCTGCCACGTCACCGCGTGGTAGCTCATCGCCGTCGCCGGGCCCGCTTCGGTCGCCCCGTCCGGCTTCCACTGCGTGACGATCCCCGAGACCGGCCGCTCGCTGTCGTCCAGGATCATCACGCTGACGGCCTTGTCGCCCTTGCGGATCTCGAAGTCGTAGTTGGCCTCGGGGTCGCCGGTCCCGACGACTTGATACTCCTGTGGCGCCGCGACGGTGAAGTTGTCGTCCGTCGCCGTGTAGAGAAGCATCTCGCGGCGCGGCTGGGCCGCCACGCCGATCGCCGCCGTCGCGACCACGGTCACCAGGGTCAGGAGCGTCAACAACCTCGCGCGCATCGAAAGGACCTCCGAGACAAGAGTGAGCCGAACCTCTACGCCACGGTCTACGGCCCCCCGCTGCCGCGGTAACGAACTCAGACCGCGAAGCGGATGTTCAACACGTCGCCTTCCACGACGACGTAGTCCTTGCCCTCGACGCGTAGCTTGCCCGCTGATTTCGCCGCGTCCCACGACCCTTCCTCCACGAGCTCGTCGTATGACACGACTTCGGCACGGATGAACCCTCTCTCGAGGTCACTGTGGATCGCTCCGGCGGCCTCCGGCGCCTTCGCGCCCTTGCGCACCTCCCAGGCCCGCGTCTCGTCCTCGCCCGTCGTCAGGAACGTGATGAGGTCGAGGGCCCGGTAGCACGCGCCGATCACCTTCGTCAGGCCCGGCTCCTCGACCCCGAACCCCGTCAGGAGCTCGGCCGCCTCGGCCTCGTCCATGCCGGCGACCTCGGCCTCGAGCGCGGCGCTCATCGCGAACGCGTCCTCCGGCAGGCCCTCCGGCAACGAGCCGGCCTCCTCGGTGTTCGCCACGACGATCCACGGCTTCATCGTCAGCGGGCCGAAGCCGCGCAGCACCTTGCGTTCCGCGTCGTCCCACGCGGTGTCGCGCAACGGGCGTTCGGCGTTCAGCTGCTCGTGGGCTTTCTCCAGGACCGCGGCCTCGACCTTGCCCTCCGCCGAGCCGCGCGCTTTCTTCTTCGCCTTCTCGAGCCCACTCTCGACGTTGGTCAGGTCGGCGAGGACCATCTCGGCCTCGAGAGACGCGAGCTCCGACTTCGGGTTCGCGTCGGGGCCGAACGCGCGCACGACCATGCACAGCGCGTCGGTGTTGCGGAACTCGGCGATCCCCTGGGCGGTCAGGCCCCCGGGCACGTCGACGAAGCGGACCTTCGCGTGGACGACCTTCTTGGACTTCTCGATGCCCGCGAGGACGTCGAGCCGGGAGTCCGGCACGTCGACCACCGCTTGGTTCGAGCGGCCCCCCGCGGAGCCCGCGCTCGTGAGCGCCTGGAACAGCGTCGACTTCCCCGAATACGGCATCCCGACGATGCCCACGTCCTTCATGGGCGACAACGTATCGTGCCCCCGATGGAGACAGGGCTGAACGGCAAGGGCGTCCTCGTCACCGGGGGCGCCGGCGGGATCGGGAGCGCGCTGTGCCGCACGTTCGCGGGCGAGGGCGCAAAGGTCGGCATCCACTACAACACGAGCTCGGAGCGCGCCGAGAA
>DASQDO010000026.1:0-5086 GCA_035634135.1 Actinomycetota bacterium | reverse complement strand
CCTGGCGGAGACGCGGCGGGTGCTGGGGCTCCTGCGCGCCCCCGAGCAGGCGCCGGCGATCGAGCCGGCGCCGTCGCTCGCCGGGCTGGAGGAACTGGTCGCCGGAGTACGCGGCGCGGGCGTGGACGTGCAGCTGCATCGCTCGGGTGACTTCGCCGACGTCACGCCGGGTCAGCAGCTCGCGCTCTACCGGATCGTGCAGGAGGCTCTGACCAACGTGATCAAGCACTCGGGAGCCGGCAAGGCCCGCGTCGTGCTGACGCGGTCGGGGAAAGAGGTCCGCCTCGAGGTCGTCGACGACGGCAGAGGATCGCGCGGGTCGCCCGGGCAAGGCGCGGGCCTGCGCGGGATGAAGGAACGCGTCAACGCGTACGGCGGCCGATTCGACGCGAGCGATCTCGCCGAGGGCGGGTTCAAGGTGACCGTGACGATCCCCGTGGGGGCCGGGTCTTGATCCGCGTCGTTCTCGTCGACGACCAGGACCTGGTGCGTTCCGGATTCCGCGTCCTGCTCGGCAGCTCCGGGGAGGTCGAGGTCGTGGGCGAGGCCGAGGACGGCGTGAGAGCCGTAGAGGTGGTCGCGCAGGTCAAGCCGGACGTCGTGCTGATGGACGTGCGCATGCCGCGCATGGACGGGATCGAAGCGACGAGGAGGATCCGCGACTCGTCCGACGCGAAGGTGCTGATCCTCACGACGTTCGACCTCGACGAGTACGTGCACGAGGCACTGAGGGCCGGAGCGAGCGGCTTCCTGCTGAAGGACGCGCGGCCCGAGGAGCTGTTCGACGCGATCAGGGTCGTGCACGCCGGCGACGCGCTGCTGGCTCCCTCGATCACGCGGCGGCTGATCGAGGAGTTCGTTAGACGTGCGCCGCCCGCGCCCTCGACTGCGACGACGCTGGAGTCGCTGACCGAACGGGAGCTCGAGGTGCTGCGACTGGTAGCCCGCGGCCTGTCGAACGCGGAGATCTCCGCCAGCCTGGTCGTGAGCCCCGCGACGACGAAGACCCACGTGAGCCGGATCCTGACGAAGCTGGGCCTACGCGACCGGGCCCAGCTGGTGATGGTCGCCTACGAGACGGGCCTGGCGACGCCCGGCGCCTGAGCTCGCTCCGGGGATCACCGCAGTGTCCAGAGGTCGCCAGGGGCAGGGCGGACCGGTCTGGGCAAGCTCCCGTCGCCCGTGGGCCCCCAGGGACTCGAACCCTGCCCGCCGGATTAAAAGTCCGGAGCTCTACCTGATGAGCTAGGGGCCCTTGATGGTCTCTAGCGGGGATTCTCCCAGGTCGGGCGGCACCTGGTGCAGGACGAACAGGCGCGCCGCGACCGTTCCCTCGTTACCGCGCCACTCAGGCGCGACGAACCGGGCCGTTCCGACCCCGGCTACGAGTCCCCGCAATGATCTCGTCCGGCCACTGAACTCGGCGCGAAGCGAGGAGGTCGTCTGACGCGTCAGGTAGGGGCAGTGGGCGGGGTTCGCGGGCGGGTCGGGACGCATGATGACTCGGGAAACAGGAGGCATAGAAGGGTTCGAGGAGCTCTACCGACGCGCCGCGCCTCGCGCCATCCGGCTGGCATTCCTGATCACGCACGACGAAGAGTTGTCACGCGACCTCGCACAAGAGGCCTTCCTGCTGCTGATAGCGCGCCCCGTAGGCGACGTCGAGTCGCCGTTGCCTTATCTGCTCCGCACCGTCGAGAACCTAGCCGTGGGGCACTTTCGGCGAAATCGCCTCGAAGCACGAGTCCGTACCCTCCTCGGCCCGGACGCGCCCTCCGCTGAGAACCTGCCCGACGTTGAGGTCCACGACCATCTGCGACGCCGCCTCCTCGAGTTGCCGGTCCGGCAAAGGACGGCGGTCGCTCTCCGCTATCTCGAGGATCGATCAGAGCGCGAGACCGCAGAGATCCTCGGGTTGTCCGAGCGGGCCGTCAACGCGTTGGTCTCACGCGGTCTACGGCGTCTGCGAGGTCGTCGCGACGATCGGTCGATACCGCCCGCCCGGTCGCCCCCGGTCAAAGCCTTTCCCGATGCAACTCATCCGACGCAATAGAGGAGGCACCGTGTCCAGATTCAGGTTGTCGACGATCGCGGTCGTTCTTGGACTCCTCGGAGGACTAGCCCTGACGCCGACGGCGTCGCGCGAAGGGCGGGCGCAACACGAGGGTGCCGCCCTCGTGTTGTACGCGAGCGACGACCTTCAGGAGGAGGGTTTCTCGCTGAACGACTTCAGCAGAGAGCTCGAGCGACGAGTCCCGGATCTTGGCGCGTCGACGCCCTCTGAGATCAAGCGAGCAGCCAGGAAGGCCGCCGGGAACTTCGAGAGCGAGGTCGACAGAAAGATCAAGATCCGGGTCGGGTACAGCTGTTGCCCGCACGAGATCACCCTTTCGGTGAGCTGGTAGCTGAGAAGGCGGAAGTAGTGGCACGTCGCTCGCCGGCGGCACGTTCTGCGCCGGCTAGCGCGGCGTTACCTCCAGCTTCAGGCCGTCTATCGCCGTCACCGTCACGTCGTCGCCTACCTCGACCCGCTCGGTCGCGTGCGCGCTCCATAGCTGACCCCGCACCCGCACCTGACCGTCCGGGTCCAGCGTCGTCGTCGCGCGGCCCCCCTGGCCGACCATCGACTCGATTCCGGTGATCGACTTCTTGTTGCGCCACCGCAGCCAGATGACTATCTCGACGACGTCGGTCAGCAGCAGCGCGCCGATGATCAACCACCGCCACGGCGGGTCGACGAACAGGATCGCGAGGACGCCCCCGACGACTGTCGTCACGGCCGTCGCTCCCGCGGCCTCGGGACGAGCCGGTACCCGACGTTGCGGATCGTCTCGATCAACGCCTCGTGCTCGGCCCCCAGCTTCGCGCGCAACCGCCTCACGTGTACGTCCACGGTCCTCGTCCCTCCGTAGTAGTCGAAGCCCCACACCTCCCGCAGCAACAGGTCGCGGTCGCAGACGCGGCCCGGCCTCTGCGCGAGGAACTTCAGCAGCTCGAACTCCTTGTACGTGAGGTCTAGCGGCCGGCCCCGCACGTACACCTGGTAGTTCTCGGGGTTGACGGTGAGGTCGCCGACCTTCAGCACGGTCGCCTCGTCGCCGTGCCCGGCGCGCCGTGTCAACAGCGAGAGCCGTGCCGCGATCTCCGCCTGCGACGCCGAGGTCACGACGAAGTCGTCGGCACCGGCCTCGAACCTGAAGCCGTCGATCGCGGCTTCGTCGACGACCGCGAGGCTCGGCGGCAGCCCGACCTCCCACGCGCGCGCCAGCCGCCGCGTCGCCTCCGCCGCAACGCTCGCGTCCCCCGTCGCGTCGACGAGGAGGAGGTCGGGATGGATCGGGATGAGGTCGTCGGGCAGCGTCTCCTTCAGCCCCCGCGAGACCACGCGGTACGGCGCGGCGGGAAAGGACGGCAGCAGCTCGCCGACGTCTTCGAGCGTGTCCGACAGGAGCAGGACCGTGATCGCCATCCCCTCAATGGTGGACTAATCCGTCCGGTCTCTCCAATGGTTCGTGATCGGGAGCCGGCGGTCCCGCCCGAACGCCTTCGTCGTGACCTTCGGCCCCGGGGGCGCCTGCCGGCGCTTGTACTCGGCCCGGTCGACGAGCGTGACGACCCGCTCGACCGTCGCCCGGTCGTGTCCGGCGGCGACCACGTCGTCCACGTCGGCGTCCCCCTCGACGTACAGCTCGAGGATCGGGTCGAGCACGTCGTAGGGCGGGAGCGAGTCGGAGTCCTTCTGGCCGGGCCGCAGCTCGGCCGACGGGGGCTTCGTCAACACGTTGTCCGGGATCACGTGGCCGAGCCCGTTGCGGTAGAGCGCGAGCGCGTAGACCTCGGTCTTGAACACGTCCTTGAGCAGCGCGAAGCCGCCGGCCATGTCGCCGTAGAGCGTGGCATAGCCGCACGCCATCTCCGACTTGTTGCCGGTCGCGATCACGAGGTGGCCGTAGCGGTTCGAGATCGCCATCAGCAGGTTGCCGCGGATGCGCGCCTGGAGGTTCTCCTCGGCGAGCCCCGGCTCCGCGTCGCCGAACGTGTCCTTGAGAGCGTCGAGATACGCGTGATGAGTCGTCCGTATCGGGATCTCGAGCATCTCGATCCCGAGGTTCGCCGACAGCTCCTTCGCGTCCTCGACGGAGTGCCCGGACGAGAACTGCGACGGCATCGAGACGCCGAGCACGGCGCCGGGTCCGAGCGCGTCCGCGGCAATCGTCGCCACCAGCGACGAGTCGATCCCTCCCGACAGCCCGACGACGACCTTGCGGAACCCGTTCTTGACGGCGTAGTCGCGCAGCCCCAGCTTCAGCGCGGTGTAGACCGCTTCCTCCGGCGAGAGCTCGCGCCCCTCGAGCGGCGGCGCGGCCCCCGACGCGGGACGCAGCGTTCTCGCTATGCGCCGCACGGACGGATGACGCGTCGGCTTCGTCTCGCCGAGCGGCACGTCGACGATCGCGACCGTCTCCTCGAACTGCGGGAGCCGCGCCACGACCTCGCCGTCCGCGTCGAGGACGAGCGAACCACCGTCGAACACGAGCTCGTCCTGCCCCCCTACCGTGTTCAGGTAGACGATCGACGTCCGCGCGCGCCGGGCCCTCTCGGCGAGCATCTCCGTCCGGAGCCCGAGCTTGTGTCTGTCCCACGGCGACGCGTTGACGTTCACGACGATCTGCGCGCCGGCGTCACCTTGCGAGACGACGGGGCCGCGCGGGCTCCACGCGTCCTCGCACACACACACTCCGATGACGCCGTCGGGGGTCTCGACCAAGGTGTGGCCGCGGCCCGGGTCGAAGTACCGGAGCTCGTCGAACACCCCGTAGTTCGGCAGGAGGTGCTTGCGGTAGACGGCGAGGACCTCGCCGTGCTGGCAGATCGCGGCGGCGTTGTAGAGCGAGCGCGAGGTCGGCTGCGCGAACCCCACGAACGCGAGCAGCTCGCCCGTGTGCGCGGCCACCTCGTGCAGGCCCGCGACCTGCGCGTCGAGGAACGAACGCTTCAGCAGGAGGTCCTCGGGCGGGTAGCCGCTGATCGCGAGCTCGGGGGCGGTGAAGACCTGCGCGCCCGCGTTCCGGGCGGCGTCGAGCGC